>NZ_JBEPAA010000002.1:74041-303459 GCF_040298365.1 Kitasatospora sp. NPDC001603 | reverse complement strand
GCCCGGATCAGGTCCGACATGCCGCGCTGGAAGGGCAGGTCGAGATCCACCTCCGGCAGGCAGAAGTACCCCCGGCCCGCCACCGCCGGGCGACTGCGGGCCGTTCGGCCCTTCCGGGTGTGCGCAAGGTTCATGACGCACAGACTGGCGCCGGGCGGTGTCCACTTCCCAGGTCCGTGCGGGGCGGGGACTGTCCGCCCCTGTCCGCGGCTGTCCAGCCGGTCCGCGACGGTCCACCCGGTCCGCGACGGTCCACCCGGTCCGACGATGCGCGGACCAGGCCGTTCCCGTACCGCTCGGTCGCGGTCATGACCCGGGCGACGAAGGCCGTGCCCGGCAGGTCCGCCACCGGCGGTGTCGTCGCCGTGCCCGAGCACCTCGGGGATCCGCTCGCGTACGCGGGCCCGGCCGTCGTCGTGCTTCTCAGCGCGCTCGAACTCCGCGCACTCCGTCGCCGGGGCGGGCGCGGAGTGCGCGGAGCGACAGCCAGCTGACCGGTGTCGGGGCCGCCCCGGGCGCGGGACGGCCCCGGTCGGCCTCGCCGGGTGGGGTCAGCGGGCCCGCAGCGGGCCGGCGAAGGACTTGCGCAGGGAGGACGGGGCGACGACGGGGAGCAGCGAGGCCAGCAGCTTGCCCTTCAGGGTGTCCGGGGTCCTGGTCAGTCGGACGTCCACCCGGGTGCCGTCGCCCTCCGGGGTCAGCCGGAAGACCCAGCCGCCGCCGGGCCCGAAGAGCTTGGAGTCGAGGGTGGTGATGGTGACCTCGTCGCCCCCGGGCTTCCAGTCGTAGCGGGCGCGCTCCCAGGCGGCGGCGGTGCCCTCGGTCACCTCGGCCCAGCCCTCCCCCGCGCCGTGCACCGCGAAGTGCGCCGCGTCGATGGTGGGCCACGTCTGGGCGCGGGCCGGGCCGAAGTCGGTGAGGACGGCCAGCACGGCGTCCGGGTCGAGCGAGGAGATCAGCTGGAAGTTGACGACGGTCACGAGGTCCTCCGGAGGTGGTGCGGGGCGGGCTGGGCCCGGTCGCACCCACCCTGGTGCGCGGACGCGGGTACGGCATCCGTCAGTTGACCGAGGACAGGGCCCGCGTCATGGCACTACGTCGACCGCCGGGTACGAAGTACCGGCGCCGGGTGGGGGTTTCGCCGTCCGCGGGTGGCGGGGCGGGGCGGTGACGGGCAGTCGGCGGCTCGCTCGTTCGCCCCGGCCGGGCCGTCGGCGGGTGCCGGGACCGACCGTCATTCGACGGATCCGCGGCGCCGCCCGTGCCGCGAGGGTGGAACCGCCGCGACGCCCACCGTCCGCTCGGACGGGTTCGGGGCGCCGCATCGGCCCACTGACCCGCGTACCCGTACCGGTACGCGTACCCGTACCCGTACCGAACGGAAGGACTGTCCCATGGCAGCAGGAAAGAGCACCCGGAAGCGCCGGCTGGCGACGGCGGCGGTCTGGGCCGCGGCCGCGAGCGTCGTACTGGGCACGGCCGTGGCCGGGGGCACCGCGAACGCGAGCGCGCCGGTCGCGGTCGGCGTCAGGCCGACGATCGTCCTGGAACACGGCGCGTTCGCCGACGCGTCCAGCTGGAACGGCGTGATCAAGCGGCTCCAGGCGGACGGGTACCCAGTGGTGGCCCCGGCCGTCCCGCTCCGCGGTCCCGCCTCCGACGCGGTCGCGCTGCGCGGCGTGCTCCAGCACGTTCCGGGGCCGAAGATCCTGGTGGGCCACTCCTACGGCGGCTCGGTCATCAGCGCGGCCGGCGCGAACGACCCGCAGGTCAGGGCCCTGGTGTACGTGGCGGCGTTCCTGCCCGCGCCCGGGGAGACGGCGCTGGAGCTGTCCGGCAGGTTCCCCGGGTCCACCCTCGGGGACGCGCTGGACCCGGTCACCTACCCGCTGGACGACGGCACGGCCACCACCGACCTGTTCATCCGGGCGGACGCGTTCCGCCACCAGTTCGCCGCCGACGTCCCCGCCGCCCAGGCGGCGCTCATGGCCGCCACCCAGCGCCCGATCGCCCAGAGCGCGCTCCAGGAGCCGGCCACCGTCGCCGCCTGGACGGAGAAGCCGAGCTGGGACGTCGTCACGACCCAGGACCTGAACATCCCCGAGGCCGCCCAGCTCTTCATGGCCCGCCGCGCTCACGCCCGCGTCACCCTCGTCCCGGCCTCGCACTCGGTCGCCGTGTCGCATCCGGGGACCGTGGCGCAGGTGATCGAGGAAGCCGCCCGGACCACCCGCTGAGGCGGCCGGGGCGGCGGCTGCCGGGGTGCGGCGGCCGGCCCGCCCCGGCAGTGGCACCGCACATCTGACACTCCATCAGCAGGAGTCAGCATCCCAACCGGTGACCGCGGACGCGGAGCGCCGGACCGACACGTACGAGGAGAAGGACATGGCAGTCAGTTACACCGGTGTGGTCACGGTGACCGGCGAGGGGCGCAACGGCGGGCAGGTCACCGCCAGCGACGGCCTGCTCAGCACCGCACTGGCCATCCCGAAGGCGCTGGGCGGCGCGGGCGGCGCCACCAACCCGGAGCAGCTGTTCGCGGCCGGCTGGGGGGCGTGCTTCCTGGGCGCGGTGCGGCGTGCCGCCGCCGAGCGCAAGGTCCGGCTGACCAGCACCGCCGTCACGGTCGAGGCCACACTGACCCACGACGACGACGGGGAGTTCGGCCTCAGCGCGGTGCTCGACCTCGAACTCGGCGGCGTGGAACAGGCGATGGCCGAGGAGCTGGGAGCCGCCGCGCACCGGCTGTGCCCCTACTCCAAGGCGACCCGGGGCAACATCCCGGTCACCGTCCGCGCGAGCGCGGTGGCCGGCTGACGCGGCCCGAGTCACCCGCGGCGGCGGTGACCACGTTCTGACGCGCACAGAGCGAATGACGCGCACGCACCGAGGGCCCCGCCACGGCGGGGCCCTCGGTCGTGTCGTGTTCCCGACCGGACCGGCCGGGAGTACGGGGGCCGGCACAGGCGCGCGGCCCCGGTCGGGCTCCCGGCCGGTCAGCGGGCCGGGGCGGTGGGGCGGACGCCCCGCTCGGCGAGCCAGTCGAGGACGTAGTCGGCGACGGACCGCCAGCCGCTGTCGATGACCAGGGAGTGGCCCCGGTCGGCGAACTGCTTGAGGTCCGTGGTCGCGGTGGAGTCGCCGTACGCCTTGTAGACGGCGCGGGTCACGCAGTCGGGCACCAGCAGGTCCTCCTGCCCCGACACCAGCAGCAGCGGCCCGCGGGCCGCGTTCCGGGTGTCCGCCGAGGTGCTCGGGTGCCGGGGGCCGCCGCCGCAGCCGAGGTCCGCTAGCAGGCGGCGCGGGGCGGGCACGACGTAGCGGTCGTACAGCCGCTCGCCCTCCGCGCCGCCGACCGTGGTGCCGAGGAGGTCCCGGAAGCGCTCGGGGGTGAGCGGGACGGCGAGGCGCGCGGACGCGCAGGCGCAGTCCGGGCAGCGCATCGCCACGTCGTTGACGGGCGCCGGGGCGAGGGCCACCGCGGCCCGGCCCAGACCGGCGCCGACCAGGTGCTGCGCGACCAGTCCGCCCACCGAGTGCCCGATGATCACCGGCGGGACCTCGAAGGAGCGCACGATCCCGGCGAAGTGGTCGGTGAGGCCGTCCAGGCCGAGGTCGGGCACCCGGTCCGGGTGCTCGCGGGCCTCCCGAGCGGTGGCGGCCTCGCCGGGCCACCCCGGCGCGTGGGCGAGGTAGCCGTGGCCGGTGAAGCGCTCGACCCAGCACTCCCAGGACAGCGCGTGCAGCCACGCGCCATGGATGAACACGACGGGAGTACGGATCACAACGGGCCCTCCGAGCGGGATGTCGGCCTGCACCGGCGTGCGGCGACCGTTCCAGCATCCGTCCGGGCGTCGCCCACGGGATCAGTCGAATGACTGAGGCCGTGGGCTACCGACACCAACGGGCGGCACCCGCCAACGGGTGACACCACCGGGCCCGCACGGCGCGGTACCGGTGCGGCGCGGCACCGGTGCGGCGCAGCGGCCGCCCCTACCGAAACGTCCCGGCCCGCACCCCGGGGAGAGGGGTACGGGCCGGGACGGCCTGGGGGGCGGGTCAGTGCCGGGTGGCGGGCCCGCAGCGGAAGTCGGCGGCGTCGGCGGTGTCCCCGTGGCCCTGGTAGCGGGGGACCAGCGGGTAGGCGCACAGGTCGCGGGTGACGGTCCGGCCGTCGGCCGTCGGCAGGGTGGCGGGCAGCGTCCGCGGGGCCTCGCCGTGCTCGACCCAGGCGGTCAGTGCGGCGAGGTCGGCGCCCTGGCCGAGGAGTCCGCAGTGCGACGCCCCCGGGGCGAGGAAGACGCGGTAGAAGTCGTCGACCTTCTTCGCCCCGCCCATCCGCTGCTCGACCCGCTCGCGGTACTGCACCGTGCCGGCGGCGGGGATGAACTGGTCGGCGGATCCGTGCCAGGTGAGGAGCTTGCCGCCGGCCTTCCGGAAGCCGGACAGGTCCGGGTCGTCGGTGCCGATGATCCGGTCGTACTCGGCCTCGGACTGCCGGAACAGCTGGGCGAACCGGCCGGTGGTGAGGGTCGTGAGGTCGAAGGCCGGCTGCTTCTTCAGCCAGGTCGACACCCAGGCGGCCGGTACCGGGAACGGCGTACCGACCCGCTCGCCGGTGGTCTCGTCGACCTTGCTGCCGGCGAGGCCGGCCAGGTCGGCGCCGATCGGCACGCCCGACCACAGCTTCGTGCCCGAGGCGGTGCGCGGGCCGTCCCAGATCCGGCGCACCACCTCCGCGTCGGCGGCGGTGATCGTCAGCCGCCCGCCGTCGCACTCGACGGTGGTGCCGATCAGCCGGCGCGGGTCGAAGCCGCACGCGTCGGGGTCGGTCAGCAGCCCGTCCGCGGCGCCGTCGAGCCGGTCGCAGGCCTGGACGGCGGCGGCGGTGAAGGCCTTGAACTCGCACGCGGTCGGGAAGGTCCCGGCCTCGTTCATCACCACCTGCGGCCACAGCGTGGCCACCTCGAACTCGTCCCAGTTGACGGCGGGCGCGTTGGCGAGGATGCCGTCGTAGTCGGCCGGGTACTTCTGGGCCTCCGCGTAGCCCTGGCGCCCGCCGGTCGAGCAGCCGTTGAAGTAGGAGTAGGACGCGGCCCGGTCGTAGTGGGCGGCGACGACCTCCTTGGCGACCACCGCGGCCTCGTGCTCGGAGCGGGAGGCGAAGTTCTCCAGCAGCGCCCGGTCGGCCCGGCCGTCGGCCTTCAGCGCCCACGTGGTGTCGAGGTAGGTGCCGACGCCCGCGTCGGTGGTGGCGGCGGCGTAGCCGCCCTTGACCGCGCCGGCCAGGCCCGCTCCGTAGTCGCCGGCGGCGTACGCACTGCCGCCCACCGTCTGCAGCCGGCCGTTCCAGTTCTGCTGCGGCAGCCAGACCCGCACCGTGGCGTGGTCGCCCTGGCCGGGGTGGGTGAGGGTGATCGTCACGTCGCAGAACGCCGGGACGTCCGGGACCTGGGCCGCCGGCTGCGGGAACACCGCGGGTACGTCGAAGGTGCCGGCGGCGTGGGCGACCGCGGCGACCCGCTCCACCGCGGTGCCCGCCGGGGCGTGCACCGCGGGGCTGGTACAGCCGTGCGGGGCGGCGGAGTCGGGCGCGGCGGCCGAGGCGCCGGGTGCGTACACCGCGGCGGCGAGGGGCACGGCGGCGGCGAGGGCGGCCAGGAAGCGTCGGTTCATGGAGGTTCCTTCCCAGGGGTGGTGTGGTGTGGTGCCCGACGGGACGGCGTTGTTCGGTCGGGCGGGGCGGCGGCCGCCGGTCGGGGGCGGACCACGACTCCCGGCGGATTCGCGGGGACCGGGGTCGGGCCCGCGACCGGGGATCGCCGGTCAACTGTGTGCCCCGGCCGCCCACCGCCGCATCAGTCATCCGACTGCCGGTCGGGCAGCGCCGTCGGCGCAGTCGTACCGGCCGGACACGGCCGCGGTGCACACCTCACGCACCGTCAAACCGGTCCGGCACACGGCCGGACCGACTGCGGGCAGGGCCGGCCACCCGGGCCGCCCTCCCAGGGTCGGCTTCCGGGGTCGGCTTCCAAGGTCGTGGGAACTCCCGCCCCGGCGCGGGAATCCGCCGGACCGCTGCCACGTTCCCCGGGTACGACACATCCGCCACCTGCCAGCCGGAGGTCCCTGTGAAGCCCCGCGAACACGGCACCGACGATGCGGCCGAGGCCGGCCGGGCCCGCACGGGGCTCGTACAGCCAGGACGACTGGCTGGCCCGGAACGTGTGGTGCGGCACGCTGCTCTGAGCCCGGGGCGGTCAGGGCCCTGCGCCTGTCTGACGATCCGGGTCGCACGCGCAGCAGGAGTCCCCTACCGCTCGGGCTGCTCCGCCGGCTGGTCCGGGAGGGCGGCCAGGGCGTCCCGCAGGGCCGCGCGGGTGGTCACGCCCAGCTTGGGGAACACCCGGTACAGGTGGGAGCTGACAGTGCGCGGCGAGAGGTGGGTCCGCTCGCCGATCTCCTTGTTGGTCAGGCCGCCGGCGGCGAGGTCGGCGATTCGGCGCTCCTGCCAGGTCAGCGCCGCCGGGTGCGCCGCGGCGGAGTGCGCCGGGGCGCCGCAGAGCCGCAGTTCGGCCCGGGCCCGCTCGGCCCAGCCCCGGGCGCCGAGCCGCTCGAAGGTCTCGACGGCCCCGCCGAGCACCGGGCGGGCGGCCCGCGGCCCCAGGTGCTGGCGCAGCCGGATGCCGTGCGCCAGCCGGATGCGGGCCAGTTCGAACGGGAAGTCACCGGCGGCCGGGTGCTCCTCGGCCCGGCGGTACATCTCGGCCGCCTCGGCGCCGTCCTCGGCCGTCATGGCGAGGGCTCCGAAGGTGATCACGGCCAGCCGGGGCGAGACCTCGGGCAGGCCCGCGTCCCGGGCCGCCAGGGCGTGCCGGCGGGCCTGCTCGGCACGGCCCGTGTGCAGGGCGGCCTCCACCAGGTCGAGCACGGTGCGCGAGGCCTGGTGCGCGCAGGGTTCGAGGACGCCGGGGGCGGTGATGCCGATCGCGCACAGGTAGGCGGCCTCGTAGTCCCCTTCGCCGAGGGCGGCCGTCGTCCCCACCGTGTCCGCGAGCTGGGTGAGGAAGCCGATCCGCCGCGGCCGGGCCCACCGGTCGACCACGGCCTGCAGGTCCCGTGCGCGGTCGAGGTCGCCGCGCAGCGCCGCGAGCACGGCCAGGTAGGCCCGGCTCTGCTGGGCGAAGAGGACATGGCCGTGGGCCAGGGTCAGTTCCAGGACCTGCTGTCCGGTCCGCTCGGCCGCCTCCCAGTCACCCGAGGCGGTCTGGTCCAGCATGATCAGGTGCAGCATGGTCATGCCGGTGCCCACCGCCCCGGCCCGCAGTTCGCGCTGCACGCTCCGCCGCAGGTACGTCCGGTAGTGGCTCAGGGCGTCGACGTGGTAGGCGGCCACGCCCAGCCGGGTGATGTCCCACGGGTCCAGGTCCGGGTAGGCGGCGAACGCCGCGGCGACGCGCTCGCCGACCCCGGCGCCGCGGCGCACCACGTCGCACCAGGCGTCCTGGTAGAGGCGCGAGTTCGGGGGGACCAGGCCGCCCAGGGAGTCCAGCAGGCGGTGGGTCCGCTGCCAGGACGCGCTGTCGCCGGCGTACTGGCTGACGGCGAGCAGGAGGTTCACCAGCCGGGTGAGCTCCTCGCTCGGCGCGGGGGCACCACCGGCGGTCCGCCCGGCCGCACCCCCGATGGTCCGCGCCGGGGCGTCGCCGACCGGCTGCCCGGCGGCGCCGTCGACGATCCGCTCGACGGCCGCCGCCACCTGGCGGTGGGCGGACCGCACGTCCCCGTCCTCGTAGAGGACGGCGTACGCGAAGGCCAGGGCGGAGGCCGTCGTCCCGGCGCGGCCGGGCGCGCCGTCCGCGCCGACCAGGCGCTGGGCCTGGTCGAGCAGTCCGGCGTGCCCCGCGACGAACGCCGCGTCCCCGAGCCGGCGGGAGCGGTCCTCCGGGGTCCGGCTCAGCTCCGCGGCCCGGGTCAGCCAGGTCACCGCGGCGGCCGCGCCGCCCCGGCGGGTCGCCGACGCGGCCGCCTGCTCCAGGGCGGCGGCCACCTCGTCGTCCGGATCGACCGCGGCGGCGGCCAGGTGGGTGGCCCGGCGCTCGATGTCGTCCCGGTGCACCTCGGCCAGCGCCGCGTGGGCGGCGCGCCGCTCGTTCGGGGTGGCCGCCCGGACCACGGTCGAGCGCACCAGCGGGTGCCGGAACACGAACTCGCCGCTGAAGTGGTCCTGGTCCAGCAGGCCGACGGCCGCCGCCTCGTCCACGTCCCGCATGCGGTAGCGCGCACCCGCGGTCGGACCGGCCGGGGCCCCCGCGTTGACGCCGTCCAGGGCGCCGCGCAGCAGCTCCGCGCGGGCGGCCGGTCCCAGCGCCGCGATGCGCGCGCCGAAGACCTGGCGGAACCGGTCGGGAAGCGGGACGACTTCATGGCCGTCCGGCTCCCCGGGGGCGGGCCGTGCGGCGCTCCCGCCCAGGTAGGACGGGAGTTCCAGGAGGGCGAGGGGGTTGCCCTGGGCCTGGTCGAGCACCCGGCGGCGGACCCGCGGGTCCACGTGCGGGTGGCGCTCGTCGAGCAGTCGCTCGGCGGCGGGCCCGTCCAGCGGCGGCACCGGCAGCGCGGGCAGCGCGGCCGCGTCGAACCCGGCGGAGCTCTCCGGCCGCAGGGCGACCAGCAGCTTCACGGTGTCGCCGGCGAGGCGGCGGCCGACGAACCCGCAGACCTCGACGCTGGCCGCGTCGAGCCACTGGCCGTCGTCCAGCACCAGCAGGAGGCGTTCCTGCGCGGCCGCGACCG
Organism: Kitasatospora sp. NPDC001603; assembly: GCF_040298365.1. Taxonomy (NCBI): domain Bacteria; kingdom Bacillati; phylum Actinomycetota; class Actinomycetes; order Kitasatosporales; family Streptomycetaceae; genus Kitasatospora; species Kitasatospora sp. NPDC001603. The sequence continues at coordinate 294,666 of NZ_JBEPAA010000002.1, read as the reverse complement.
CGACCAGGTCGAGCACCGCGATCCCCAGGGCCATGACGGACGGGGCCCGTTCCTGGCTGCGTCCGAAGACCACGTCGAAGGCGACCCGGTGGACGTCGTCCAGGCGCTCGGCGTACGGGAGCAAGGGGTGGAGCAGCTGGTGCAGACCGGCGAAGGGCAGGTGCGACTCCGCCTCGACGCCGACCGCCCGGACCACCCGGTAGCCGACGCCGCCCGCGTACTGCGCGACGTGCTCCAGCAGGGCGCTCTTGCCGACACCGGTCTCGCCCTTGAGCACCAGGGCCTGGCCCTGCGGCGCGGCCAGGAACGAGGCGAGGACGGCCCGCTCGGCCTCCCGGCCGACCATGGGCGTGACGAGGGACTCCACCGTGTGCTGCTCCTTCCGCCCGGCGGGCCGGCTGTGGCCCCGCGCCCACTCTCTCCTCCTCCGGTGCCCGGGGGCCAGGCAGTTGACGGGCGGTTGGCAGGCGGTTTCGCCCGCCGCCTCCCGGTGGACGGGTGCGACAACCGACCCGCCCGGATGAGATGATCTCCGTCGAGGGAGCAGGTCGGGGGGGTGGGGCGATGGAGCAGGCGACCTTCGGCGCGCTGCTGCGGGCGGCACGCGGGCGTGCCCGGCTGACGCTCGACGGGCTCGCCGGCGCGTCCGGCGTCAGCGTGCGGGCGATCGGCGACATGGAGCGCGGCCGCAGCGTCCCCCGGCACGGCACGCTGGACGAGCTGATGGACGCCCTGGCCCTGGACGAGGACGAACGGCGCACGCTGACGGCCGCCGCCCGGCGCACCGCCGACCCGGCCCCGGCGACGACGACGGCGACCGCCGCCACGGCTCCACCGGTCCCCCGCCAACTGCCGCCCGCCCTCCGGACCTTCCGCGGGCGGGACGACGTCCTGGCCCGCGTCCGGCACCTCGGCGGCGGCCCAGGCGACCGGGCCGAGCACCCGCCGGTCGTCGCCGTGGGCGGTATGGCCGGAGTGGGCAAGACCAGCCTGGCCGTCCACTGGGCGCACCGGGTCGCGGACCGGTTCCCCGACGGCCAGCTCTACGTGAACCTGCGCGGCTTCGACCCCTCGGGCACCGGGCTGGACCCCGCCGAAGCACTCGGCGGCTTCCTCCGCGCGCTCGGGGTGCCGGGAGCGTCGATCCCCGACGGCGCCGAGGAGCGCGCCGCCGCGTTCCGGGAGCTGCTGGCCGACCGCCGGATGGTCGTGCTCCTCGACAACGCGCGCGACTCGCAGCAGGTACGGCCGCTGCTGCCGAGGTCTCCGCACTGCCTCACGGTCATCACCTCCCGCAACCACCTGACCGGACTCGCCACCACCGACGAGGTCCGGCTGGTCGACCTCGGCCTGTGGACGGCCGAGGAGAGCCTGGACGCGCTGGCCGCACGGATCGGCCCCGAGCGCGTGGCCGCCGAGCCCGCCGGGGCGGCCGAGCTGGTGGAGCTGTGCGGGCGCCTCCCGCTGGCCGTCGCGATCGTCGCCGCCCAGCTGGCCGCGGAGCCCGCCCTGGCGCTGCGGGTCGCCGCCGGTGAACTGACCGGGGCCCGCTCCCGGTTGGACGCGCTCACCACCGACGACCCGCACTCCGACGTCCGGGCCGTCTTCTCCTGGTCCTACCGGGCGCTCGACCCGGCGGCCGCCCGGTTCTTCCGCCACCTGACCGTGCTGCCGGGCCCGGTGTTCTCCGCCGAGGCGGCGGCCTCCGCCGCGGGCGAGCCGATGGCGACGGCCCGCCGCCTGCTGCGCTCCCTGGTCGCCGCCAGTCTGCTCAGCCGTGACGCGGACGGCTGCTTCGTCCTGCACGACCTGGTCCGGGAGCACGCCGGGGACCTGCTCGACCAGGAGCGCGACGACCGCTACGCCGCCGAGATCCGGCTGCTCGACTACCTCCGCCACAACGCCCGGGCCGCCGTCCGGGCGTCGGAGACCCGCCCCGTCCACGAGCTGGACCACGCACCGGCGCCCGGGACGGTGCTGCTGCCCTTCGACGACCGTGGACAGGGCCGGGCCTGGTTCCAGCGGGAGGAGCGCACCATCCTGGCCGCGCTGCGGACGGGCGACGACCCCCGGCTGCTCCACTACCGGATGGGCCTCGCCCACGACTGCATCCCGCACTTCTCCGCCCGGGGGCAGTGGGCCGACGAGATCGCCATGCAGCGGCTGGCGCTGGAGGCGGCCCTCCTGCTCGACGATCCGGAGGGCATCTGCAGCACCGCGGCCGCGCTGGCCCGCGCCCTCGCCGAGACCGGCCGCAGCGAGGAGGCGGACCGGGCGGTCGGCCACGTCGAACGCCGGCTCCACCTGCTGCCCCTGCTCGCCCAGGCCAACGCGCAGCGCAGTCTCGGCTGGGTCCGCGGCCGGCAGCGGCGGCACGACGAGGCCCTCGGCCACGCCCGCACCGCCCTGGCGATCTACCGGACCCTGGCGGACGACAACCTCATCGCGCGTGAACTCAACGCCGTGGGCTGGTACCTGACCCTGCTGGGCCGGCACCGCGAGGCCATCGCCACCTGCCGCGAGGCACTGCCGCTGCTCCAGGAGACCGGCAACCGCTTCAGCGAGGCCGCCACCTGGGACAGCATCGGCTACGCGCTCCACCACGTGGGCGAACTGGACGAGGCCGTCCACCACTTCCGGACCTCGCTGGGGCTCTACGAGGAGCTGCTCGACGGGTACAACCAGGCCGAGGTGCTCGACCACCTGGCCGGGACCCAGCAGGCCCTCGGGGACACCGGCGCGGCCCGGGCCAGCTGGCTCCGGGCCGCGGACCTGCTGAGCGCGCTCGGCAACTCCCGCGCGGACGAGATGCGGGGCCGCGCCCTGACCGGCCGGGAGCCGGCCGGCTCGTCCGCCCACGCGGTCGACTGACGGCCTGTCGGGCGCCCCGGGCCCGGGCCGGCTCCCCCGGCGCCGCCGACCGGTGCCCCGCTACCCGCCCGGGAGCGCCCGGACCGAAGCCCCGTCGGCCGGCGCGGGCACCGGATGGGGGCGCAGGACCATCAGCGAGTCCTCCCAGGTCGCCACCACGGCGAACGGGAACCGGTCGAGTTCGAGGCAGAGCGCGACATCGTCGGGGTGGGCTCCCTGCCGCACCCCCTCGGCGAGCTCGGCGGCGGCGCGTGACCCCCCGGCGCGGCGCAGGTACTCGGCGGCGTCCGTCCCGGCACCGGTGGCCCGCCCGGCGATGTACCGGGCGCAGGCCCGGTCCTCCTCGGCGTGCCCGTCCTCGCCGGTGACCACGAAGGTCACGCTGTCGCACGCGCGCGCCCGCAGCAGCCGGGCCGTCGCCTCCGCCACCACGAAGCCCGCGCACAGCACCAGTGCCGCGTCCCTGACGGCGAGTGCGCCGACCGTCCCCGCGGTGGTCTTCTGGACCACGGTGCGCCCGCCGAGGTCGGCGGAGCGCAGCAGGCCGGGCGAGTTGACGAGGTCGAAACCGGGCGCGGGCGGACCGTCCTTGAGCGCCAGCCACTCCGGGTGGTGGGCCTTGAGTGCCAGGGCATCGTCCAGCGACTCGGCGAGAACGATCTTCTCCGCCCCTCGGGCGAAGGCCCAGGGGGCCACGGTGAAGGCGCGCATGACGTCGACCACGACGGCCACGGACGGGGCTTCGGCCAACTCGGCGATGCCGAGGAAACGAGTGTCCATCCGGTCATGATCACGCAGGGCGGCCCCGGCGCGCCCGGTCAGTGACGCGCCTCACAGCGCCGGTGGCCCCGCCGGACAGCCGCCCCGGCGCAGCGCGGGTCACTCCACCAGGGCGACGGCCACCCGGCGGACCAGGTCGCGACGCCGGGTACGGTCGGCGGGGCCCCGACCGCCAGCACCTCGGGGCTGGCCGCGGCCCTCCTGGGCGCCCTCGCCCGAACCGGTACCTCGGAGTCCGATACCTCGCACGTCTGATCACGGGTGCGGTTTTCCTGGCTTCTCCCTGCAGATTCCCGCACCATCGCGCCGCTATTTCTGGACAAATCGCCCATCGAACTCCCGCACCTGCACCAACTCGGCCATGACGCCGGCTTAGCGGCCGGAGCGAACCCGCGCGAGCGGTCCCGACCACGGCTTAGTTGCAGTTATCTGAGTCAAAAGAAGCACTTGCGCTCATGTTCGTTCTCTTGACTGCACTTTTGGTGAGTGGTGTCATGCCTACGCTGCCCACTCGGCCAGTCGCCCGTCGCGTTCGCCGGCGGGTTCGGACCTTCTCCCGTGAAGGACGTCGCATGCCTCGCAACACAACCCGCTGGTGGCAACGATGGGGTGGGGGGCGGCCGTCAGCGGCCGGGCTCGTCGCCGTACTGGTCGGGGCGGTGCTCTCCGTCACCGGCCCGGCCTCGGCCGCCGCGGCCTCGACCGCCGGGAACGCCACCGGGCTCACGCAGTCCGGGAGCACCTACACGGTGAGCACGTCCAGCGGGGCGAAGGCCCGGGTGGCGATCGCCCGGGCGGACATCTTCCGGATCTGGCTCTCCCCCACCGGCGCCTTCACCGACGACCCCGCCGGCTCCGCGCTGGCCGTGAAGACCGACTTCGGCCCGGTGGTGACGAGTCACTCCGACGCCGGCGCCTACTACCGGATCAACACCGACGCGATGACCATCAGGGTCTACAAGTCGCCGCTGCGGTTCGCCCTCTACCGGGCGGACAACACCACGCCGATCTGGCAGGAGGCCCAGCCCACCAGCTGGACGGCCTCCCAGACCACCCAGTACCTCACCCAGGGCGCCGACGAGCAGTTCTACGGGACCGGCCTGCGGCTGGGTGAGTGGGCGCTGCGCGGCAAGACGGTGCCGATCTCGGTGAGCAACACCTGGCGGGAGAACGACAACGCCAGCCCGGCGCCGTTCTACATGTCGACCAACGGCTACGGCGTCATGCGCAACACCTGGGCCCCCGGCAGCTACAGCTTCGGCGCACCGGGCTCGTTCACGCACAACGAGAAGCGGTTCGACGCCTGGTACGTCGTCGGGGACTCGCTCAAGGGCGTGCTGAACTCCTACACCGACGTCTCCGGGAAGCCCTTCCTGGCCCCGATGTGGGGCTTCGAACTGGGCAACGCCGACTGCTTCAACGCCTCGAACCCCACCTACCAGGGCGACCACGACCGCGTCCGGCACCAGACGACACCCGACGTGGTCGGCTACGCGACGGACGCCCGCAACGCCGACATGCCGTCGGGCTGGTTCCTGCCCAACGACGGCTACGGCTGCGGCTACACCGATCTGCCCGGCGCCGTCAGCGGGTTGAAGGCCAAGGGGTTCCAGACCGGCCTGTGGACGTCGACCGGTCTGTCCACCATCGGTGACGAGGTCAGGACCGCCGGCAGCCGGGGCGTCAAGACCGACGTCGCGTGGATCGGCGGCGGCTACAAGTACGCGTTCGACGGCGTCCAGCAGGCCGTCAAGGGCATCGAGGACAACTCCGACGCCCGGCGCTACGTGTGGACGGTGGACGGCTGGGCCGGGACCCAGCGCAACGCGGTCGTCTGGACCGGCGACACCTCCGGCACCTGGGACGCGATGCGCTGGCACGTGCCCGCCATCACCGGAGCCGGGCTCTCGGGCCTCAACTACGCGTCCGGCGACGTCGACGGCATCTTCGGCGGCAGCCCGCAGACCTACGTCCGGGACCTCCAGTGGAAGGCGTTCACCCCGGCGTTCATGACCATGTCCGGCTGGGGCCCGTCCGCTCCCTCGGCCGGGTACAACGACAAGGAGCCCTGGCGCTTCTCGGAGCCGTACCTGTCCATCAACCGCAAGTACCTCCAGCTCAAGATGCGCATGATGCCGTACCTGTACACGATGAGCCACACCGCCGCCCAGACCGGCGTGCCCTCCACCCGGGCGATGGTGCTGGAGTACCCCGACGATCCGGTCGCCCGGGGCAATCTGACCAGCGGTCAGTTCATGGCCGGTGACTCCCTGCTGGTGGCCCCGGTGGTCACCGACACCACCACCCGCGACGGCATCTACCTGCCGGCCGGCACCTGGACCGACTACTGGACCGGCAAGGCCTACAACGGTCCGGGCTGGCTCAACGGCTACGCGGCGCCGCTGGACACCCTGCCGCTGTTCGTCAAGGGCGGCGGCATCGTCCCGATGTGGCCCCAGATGAACTACACCGGGGAGAAGCCGGTCTCCACCCTGACATACGACGTCTACCCGCGCGGCAACTCCTCCTTCAGCCTCTACGAGGACGACGGGATCACCCGCGCCTACCAGGGCGGCGCCTCCGCCACCCAGCCGGTGAACGTCACCGCGCCGACCGCCGGCACCGGCACCGTCACCATCGACGTCGGCGCCAGCACCGGGTCCTACACCGGCAAGCCGGCCTCCCGGGGCTACGAGTTCAGCGTGCACGCGGCCTCGGCCCCCAGCGCGGTCTCGGTCGGCGGCACCCGGCTGGCCGCGTACGGCTCGAAGAGCGCCTACGACAGCGCCGCCACCGGCTGGTACTTCGACGCGGCCGACCGCTCGGGCGTGCTGTGGATCAAGGCCGGCGACAGGTCCGGCGCGTTCACCGTGACCGCGTCCGGTGTGACGGTCGCGGCCGGGAGCGCGATCCCGACCTCCGCCACGCCGATCCCGCAGGCCGGCTGGAAGCTCGTCTCCGCCGACAGCCAGGAGACCGCGGCCGAGAACGGCGCGGCCGCCAATGCCTTCGACGGCGACCCCGCGACCCTCTGGCACACCGCCTGGTCCGCCGGGAACGCCCCGCTGCCGCACGAGGTCCGGATCGACCTCGGCGCCCGCTACAACGTCGACGGCATGACCTACCTGCCGCGCCAGGACGGCGGCAGCAACGGCCGGATCGGGTCGTACGAGGTGTACGTCTCCGACAGTGCCGACACCTGGGGGACGCCCGTCGCCACCGGGACCTTCGCCGACTCCGCCGGGGCGAAGACCGTCACCTTCAGCCCGACGACCGGCCGCTACCTGCGGCTGCGGGCCCTCACCGAGGCGGGCGGCCGCGGCCCCTGGACCAGTGCGGCGGAGATCACCGCCACCGGCCGGCCCACCCCGCTGCCGAGCAACGCGGAGCTGGTCAACGCCGCCTCCTCCAGCTGCGTCGACCTACCGGGCAGCGCGAGCACCCCGGGCACCCAGCCCGCCCTCTACGGCTGCCACGGCGGACCCAACCAGCGGTGGACCTTCCAGCCGAACGGCACCCTCACCGGCCTCGGTGGCAGCTGCCTGGACGGTGGCGCGGCCGTCGCCGCCGTCCAGACCTGCAACGGGTCGAGCGGCCAGCAGTGGCAGCTCGGCGGCGCCGGCACCGTGACCAACGGCGGCCGCTGCCTCACCCCCGTCGGCGCGGCCACCGCCTCGGGCACCAAGCTCGAACTCGCCACCTGCAACGGCACCGGCGCCCAGCGCTGGACGCCCACCCCGTAGTCCGCCGACGGCCGTTCCCGCTGCCCGGCCCCCACCGGGCAGCGCGGACGGCCGTCCTCCGCCCGGGAGGACGGGTGGGCGACCGGTGCCCGCAGGCAGGCCGGCAGGCGTGGCCTCGCGATGGTCATCGACGCCGACACCATGACGTACTCGGACATCTCCTTCTCCGGCCGTGCATCCCCGCCCCGATGTCGACGCGTGCGTTCCGCTCGACGCGGCGCGGTCGGCACACCCCCGGTCGGCACACCCCCGTCCCTTGCCCCCCTAGGCCCGTCCCGGCCCGGCGGCGGGGTCGCGCGGGGGCCCGGGGACCGCCGCACGGCCCCGACCAGGACCAACTGACGTACCACCAGGACCGGATCACCGTCGTGGTGACCGACGACGGCGCCGCCGCACCGGCGGACACCCTGGTGGGTGCCGGAGCGGGGGCCGCCGGGCCCGGGCCGCAGGCGGGCCGCACCGGGTACGGGCTGATCGGCATGCGCGAACGCGTCGCGCTGCAGGACGGCAGCCTGGTGGCGGGCAGCGTCGACGGGGGCGGCTTCCGGGTGCTGGCCACCCTGCCGGTCGCGGCCGTCGGCGGCGGACCGGAGGAGCTCGGCTGACGGCCCCGCGGCCCCTGGTCCAAAGGGCCGCGGGGCCGCGGGGCCGTCAGCGGGGCGGGTCAGCGGCAGAGGGCCGCGTCCAGGGCGTCCGCCATGTGCTGCGCGCCGGTCGCGCCCGGGACGGCGGTGACGGTGATGGTGGCGGCCCGCCCGTCGTCGGTCACCCCGCCCCTGGTCCGGTAGCCGGGAGAGGTGCCGCCGTGGCCCCAGGCGAGGCCGCCGCAGGAGAGCGGCTTGCTCTGCAGCCCCAGTCCGTAACGGACCCCCGGGCCCAGCAGTTCGGCGGGCACGGTGGTCCGCATCTCGGCGAGCTGGGCCGGCGGCAGGAGACGGCCGCCGAGCAGCGCGGCGAAGAACGCGTTGAGGTCGGTGTTGGTGGAGACGATCCCCCCGGCCGCCCAGGCCATCGAGGCGTCCATCTCGGTGTAGTCGACCAGCGGCGCGTCCGGCGAGCCGCGGAAGTAGCCGTGCGGGTGGGCCTCGTGGACGGCGGTGTCGCCCGGGGCGGGGAAGTAGGTGTGCCGCAGGCCGACGCGGTCGATGACGCGCTTGGTGATCACCTCGCCGACGGGCCGTCCGGTGACCTTCTGGACGAGGAGTCCGGCGACCAGGTAGTTGGTGTTGCTGTACTCCCAGCTGCTGCCGGCGGGGAAGCGGGCCTTCTGGACGAGGGCGCCGTCGAGCAGCTCGCGGGGCTCGAAGTAGCGGTACTGCACGGTGGTGAAGTCCGCGAGGGCGGGCGCGTCCATGTAGTCGGGCAGGCCGCTGGTGTGCTGGAGCAGCTGGCGGACGGTGATGGCGCGCCCGTCGATGCCGTCGCCGCGCAGCAGGCCCGGCAGGTAGGTGTCGACGGACGCGTCGAGGCCCACCTTCCCCTCCGCGACGAGCTGGAGGACGACCACGGCGGTGAAGGTCTTGGTGTTGCTGCCGGCCCGTATCTGGCCGTCCACGGGGACCTTGGCCCCGGTGGCGAGGTCGCCGACCCCCGCGGTGTAGTCGCGGGTACGGCCGTCGCGGCCCTTCACGGCGGCCAGCGTGGCGGGAACACCGTCCTCCTTCACCAGGGCGTTCAGGCTCGACTGGACGCTGTCGGGCCGACCGCCGGCGAACGCCGTCGTCGGCGCCAGCGCTCCGGCCGCCACGGCGCCCGCGGCCAGGACGGTCACGGCCGCCACCACCCGGTGCCGGCCACGGCGGGTCCGGCTCTGCGGGACGTACTCGCTCACGGTGGAACTCCTCTGCTGGGGAATGCTGGGGGAACTGATAGGGGGGACCGATCAGGTGACCGACGGGGCGCGGGTGCCGCGCACCGTGGCGCGCGGCACCCGCCGGTCATGCCGGTCATGCCGGTCATGCCGGTACGGACGCTCCGGTCCGGCCGGGGAGGGTCAACGGCACAGCGCCGCGTCCACCGCGGCTTCCACGTGCTGCCCGGTCTCGCCGCCCGGGATCATGGTCACCGCGAGGCTGACGGCCCGGCCGTCGTCGGTGGCTCCTCCGGCGGTGTCGTAGCCCGGGATGGTCCCGCCGTGGCCCCAGGCCACGCCGCCGCACGACAGCGGCCGGCTCACCAGGCCCAGTCCGTAGCGGGCGCCCGGAGCGACCGCGTCGGCGGCCACCGTGGTCCGCATCTGGGCGAGCTGCGCCGGGGGCAGCAGGCGGCCGCCGAGGAGCGCGGTGAAGAAGCGGGTGACGTCGCTCGGGGTGGAGACGGCGGCGCCCGCCGCCCAGCCCCAGGACGGGTCCAGCTCGGTGTAGTCGCGGAGCGAGCCGTCCGCACCGCGGTTGTAGCCCTTGGGGTGGGCCTCGCGGATGCCCATGTCCCCCGGAGCGGGGACGTAGGTGTGCCGCAGGCCGATCCGGTCGACGACGCGCCGCCCGATCTCCTCACCGAGCGGCCGCCCGGTGACCTTCTGGATGATCAGGCCGGCCAGCAGGTAGTTGGTGTTGCTGTACTCCCAGCTCGTCCCCGGGGCGAAGCGGGCCTTCTGGCCCAGCGCCGCGTCGAGGAGTTCACGCGGCTCGTAGTACCGCGTCGGGTCGGTGAGGATGGCGTCCTTGTCCACGTACTCGGGCAGGCCGCTGGTGTGCTGGAGCAGCTGGCGGACGGTGATGTGACGCCCGTCGATGCCGTCACCGCGCACCAGGCCCGGCAGGTAGCTCTCCACCGGGGAGTCCAGGCCGACCTTCCCCTCGGCGACGAGCTGGAGGACGACCACGGCGGTGAAGGTCTTGGTGTTGCTGCCGATCCGTATCTGGCCGTCCATCGGGACCTTGGCCCCGGTGGCGAGGTCCCCGACCCCCGCGGTGTAGGTGCGGGTGCGGCCGTCGCGACCCTTCACGGCGGCCAGCGCGGCCGGCAGCCCGTCCTCCTTCACCAGGGCGTTCAGGCTCGACTGGACGCTGTCGGGCCGCCCGCCCGCGAACGCCGCGGTCGGCGCCAGCACCCCGGCCGCCACCACACCCGCGGCCACCGTGGTCGCCACCCAGCGCCGACCGTGGCGGCTCCGGCTCTGCGGGACGTACTCGTTCATGGAAGGACCTCTCTTGATCAATGACGCCGGTGGTCCCCGGTCTTGATCAAGAAGACCATTCGGGGACCGCGGAGTTCGTCCGCAGCCAGGACGAACCGCAGGTGGGAGCAGGCTCCGGGCGAGCGGTCCCGGCCGGGACCGTACTCCTGGGACCGACGGGAACTGACGTGGCGTCATCGGGACCGCGCGGCAGGGACGTCGGCCCGGAGCGCTCCCGGGCTCGGCACCGGTGGCGAGGCCTCCGGGCCCCGCCACCGGACCCTCACCCGAGCGCGTCGGCCCCCGGCGCGGCCGGAAGTCCGGTCGCGTGCGCCGCCGCCCGCTCCGGACCGGTCGACTCGGCGGACGGTCCGGCGGACGCTGGCAGCGCTCCGGGCACGGGCCGCCGCCTGATGCGGCGCGTGGGTCGGGCGACGCCGATCGGAGACGGCTCCACCGCCGACACCGGCCCCCGGCCAGGTACCCGGAGTGGCGCGCCCAGGCCGCGACTGCTACCTCGCCGCCTTCGAACGCGCCTCCACCGAGACGATCAGGACCGTCGCGGGCAAGCCCGACGTCCGGCTCCTCTCCTTCCGGCAGTTCGTCGAGTGGCTGGAGGCCCCCAGGACCAGTCCGCCCTCCGTAAGCTCCGCTCGCTCGGTGTCGGCCGGGCCCCGGCCGGCGGCTGGGCGTCCTTCCCCGGCCCGGCCGGCTGGGGCCGCGGGGCGGCACACACGGTCCGGCGGAGTCCCGGCGGTGGCCCTCCGTGGAGCACCCGCCACGGAGCCGGTACGAGCGTTCGGACGAACACACGGAACTCCGGGCAACCCCTGGACTCCGCGCATGCGGAGCGGGTAGAAAACGCGCAGGGAGCATTTCGCCGCCGTCCGCGGAGACAGCGCAGACCGCGCAGACCGCGTCAGGGCGGCGCTCACCTACCTGCTTCTGCACTGCGCGGTACCGAGCATCCGCAGGCCGTACGGCTCGACGCCGACCCTCGACTTCGACGCCCGCGGCCGCCGACATCACCATCGCCTCAATGCCACCTGGAGCAGCACGTGCGCAACCGGCAGACACTCACCGGCGGCGGCCCCGCCGCGACGCGGTCCGTCCCCGCCGTCCCCTCGACGCTTCGCCCCGGCGCCGCCGACGCACCGGCCGCGTACCGGCCCCTGAGCACGCCCATCCCGAGCCTGCTCCTCAAGAGGATCACCGCCGGTGCCCGCCGCGTCGCCGGGCACCCCCGCGAAGCGCACTGAGCCCCCGCACGACGCACCGCCCGGGGTTCTCCATCAGCGGGGCGTAGGCCGCGAACAGGCCGCCGTCCCGGCCGGACCGGTCGCGGCGTCCACGCCGACCGGGTCTGCAGTCGGTACGGGAGGTCGGCCCTCCGGGGTGCCGGAACACGGCCCGAACACCGCCGCCTGCGGGAACGGCCGTGTTCCAGCACCCTCGGACGTGCTTCAGACCGCGGGCACCAGACCGAGCGGCTCGCCCAGCCGGCGGAGCGTGGCGGGCGACGTCAGACGCAGGGTGGCGAGGTCGAGGACCTCGTCACCCAGGACCGTCAGCATGGCCCGATCACCGATCGCCATCACCCGCCGCGACCGTCATCCGGCGGTCAGGCCGCGCGGGGCCGGCACCCCGGCCTTGCGCGCGTGCAGCAGGGTGCCACCGAGCGGCAGCGGCGAGTCGTCGACGAGTTCGAGGCCCGCGTCGGCCAGCAGCCGGACGAAGTGGTCGGCGCGGCGTTCGCGGCCTCCGGTGTTGCACATCATGTGGAGGTCCCACGCGGTGGCCAGCGAGGTCGAACCGTCGGCCGGCAGGACCCGCTCGACGATGAGCAGGTCGGCGTGGGCGGGCATGGCCCGGGACACGTGGCGCAGGATGTCCCGGCAGCGCTCGTCGTTCCAGTCGTGCAGGACCCGGGAGAGCAGGTACACGTCCGCGCCCGGCGGCACGTCCGCGAAGTCACCCGTGACGTACGTGCACCGCTCGCCGCAGCCCGCCGCGTCCAGCTGCCCGCGGGCGGCGGCGACGACGTGCGGGCGTTCCAGCAGGACGCCGCGCAGGCGGGGGTTGGCGACCAGGACGCGTCCGAGCAGCTCGCCCGTCCCGCCGGCGATGTCGACGACGGTGCCGCGAACGGAGGCCCGGCCTGCGGCCAGGATCGCCGGATGTGCGGGGACCGGCTCGAACATCCGGGTGCTCGCGACCATCGACCGGTCGAACTGCTCGGCGAGTTCGGGGTCCCGGGCGAAGTGGTCGAAGTGGTTCTCGCCGAAGAGGTGGTCGAAGGCGGCCTCGCCGGTCCGCACGGTGTGCTCCAGTTCCGCGAAGGAGTGGTAGAACGGGCCGCCGTACATCAGTGCCAGCGGCCGCATCGACCCCGGGGCGTCCGCCCTCAGGAGCGCCCCGGTGCCGGTGAGCCGGAAGCCGTCCGGGTGCTGCGCGACCATGTCCAGCATCACCAGGTAGCGCAGGAGGGTCGCGAGGCTCTGCGGGTGGGCGCCGATCCGGTCCGCCAGTGCCTCGGCGCCGGCTCCCGTGCGGGTGTCCAGGGCGTCGGGCAGCCCCAGCCGGGCGAACACCGCGAGGGCCTGGGTCGTCCAGGCCCCGGTGAGCAGGTGCAGCAGCGCTTCCGCTTCCCGGTGCGGATCGGCGGGCCCGTCCGGGCGGGCCTGCCCCCGGTCCTCGTCCGGCCCGGCGGGGTACCGGCCCAGGTGCGCGGCCAGGGTGTCCGGGTGGGCGCCCGCCACGTGGAGTTCCAGCCGCCGGTACCCGGTCCGCGACCCGGCCGGGGCGGTGAAGTACAGGACGGTGCCGTCCTCGTGCGGGTTGTAGCCGCCGCCGTCGGGGCTCGCGCCGTGCCGGGCGAGCAGCGCGCACAGGCCGTCCAGCACCAGCGGGTCCGCGGACTCGACCTCGAAGGCGAGGTGCGCCTCGTGCTGGGCGACCCGCTCGTGCGCGGCGAGCGCGGCCAGGCCGGAGCCCGGCGGGACGGTCAGCGCGAACACCTCGACCACCCGGCGCTCACCGAGCGGGCCGCGTAGCGGTGGCCGCAGGATGGCGACGTCCAGGCCCGCCGGGTCGTGGCCGTGCCGCAGTGCCAGCCGCTCGCGGACCACGGTGCTGGGCGTCGACGGTACGTCCACGGTCAGGTCGCAGGCGGCCAGTTGATCGTGCAGGGCGTCCCGGTCGGACGGGAAGACCAGGACCGCGGCGTGGGCGAAGCGGCAGTGGTCCGCCAGTGCCCGCAGCCGCGGGCCGGGGAGGCCGGGCAGCAGGAGACGGAGCAGCGTGGTGCTGTCGTGTTCCCGGACGAAGGTGGCCGCCGCGAGGAGGCGGGTGACATCGTCGGTGTCCGGGGGCGTCATCGTGGTCGGCATGGTGCGGTTCCTTGTCCGGGTGTTCGGGAGTCCGACGGGCGGCGGGCAGCCGACAGCCTCCGGCCGGCGCGGGGCCGGGCGGAGCGTGGCGGGCACGGCGGGGCCGGGCACAACGAGGTCGGGCGGAGCGGGGTCGGCCGGCGCGGGGCCGGGCGGAGCGGGGTGGAGCGGGAGGGCTCAGACGCCGGTGTAGCTCTCGGCGAACCAGTCCTGGTGGGAGCGCGAGGTGCGCAGGGATTCGAGGCGCGAGCGGCGCAAGGATTCGTGGAAGAACGATTCGCCTACGGGAGCGGCGGGCTCGCGGTGGAGCAGCCGGATCATCCAGAGCGAGAACTCCTGCGCCCGCCAGATGTGCTCCAGGGCCTGCCGCGAGTACCGGTCCAGCGCCTCGGAGTCGCCGTGCGCGAGGTCGGCGATCAGGGCCCGGGCGAGGAGTTCCGCTTCCAGGACGGCCAGGTTGGCGCCCTTGGCGGCGGAGGGGCTGATCAGGCTCGCGGCGTCCCCGGCCAGCAGGAGCGATCCGTGGCGCAGCGGTTCGATGACGTCGGACTCGAAGTCGACGACCCCGCGTTCGAGGATCCGGCCGCGGTGCAGCGGTCCGTGCTCGGCGGCGTACATCCGCGTGTCGAGTTCGTCCCAGATCCGCCCGTCGGACCAGTCTCCGGTCGCGGTGCCGCGCTCGCACTGCAGGTAGTAGCGGGTGACCTCCGGGGTGCGGGCCATGTGCCCGGCGAAGCCGCGGTCGTGGACGGCGTAGCCCACGGCGTCCAGGCTCGGCGGCGCCTCGGCGAGCAGGCCGAGCCAGGAGATCCCGTGGTCCCGGTGGTGGCGTACGGTGCCGGGCGGCAGGGAGCGCCGGGCCGCGCCGTGCCGGCCGTCGCAGCCGGCCACGTACCGGGCCTGCCACCGGGCGAGGCGGCCGTCCGCCTCCCGTACGGCGACGGTGGGGCGGGTGGTGCCCGTGTCGTGCACGGCGAGCGCCTCGGTCTCGAAGTGCACCCGCCCGCCTGCCGCCAGGTAGGACGTCAGCAGGTCGGTGACCAGGTACTGCTGGGGGTAGACGGTGTGCGGTTCGCGTCGGCCGAGCTTGCCGTAGTCCAGGCGGAAGCGGCCTTCGGCGGTGCGGAATTCGCAGGCGCCGTGCTGCTTGCCGTTGCGGTGCAGGCCTTCGGCCAGGCCGTGGCGGTCCAGGATCCGCAGGGTGTTGGGGGCGAGGAAGCCCGCGCGCGCCCGGGTCCGTACGCGGGTGCGGTCGGTGCGTTCCAGGACCACGCAGTCGATTCCGCCGCGCTGGAGCAGATTGGCCAGCAGGAGACCGGCCGGGCCCGCCCCGAGGATCACGACGTCGGCCGACTGCACTGCTGTTATGTTGCTCTGACTGTTCGTCACAAGAAGTGGATCATAGTCACCGATCTGCGACCACCATGGCGCCGGTAACCCGAATTGACCAATAGGATGACAATCTTTACGCCAGCCACAGAAATCGGCGCGTGGCCGTCATATTCGCCGTCGCGAGGAAATCGTGCGGCAACGGCGGCCCCCCCGGGGGAGGCGCCGCCGTTGCCGCTCCGCCGGAACGGGTGGTCCGGGGCGGTGTCAGTCGCGGTACTCGCAGAGGTAGGCCGTGTCGGCTTCGACCTTGAGCTGGAACGTGCTGTCCGCCGGGACGTCGAAGCTCTCGCCGGTCCGGAAGGTCTCCCAGGAGTGCAGGCCCACGTACTAGCCTCGGCGACCCGCCACCGCATCGGCGGACCGCCCCGGGCGCAGGCGTCCCCGAAGAGGCCACGGGCCCGCTCCCGGTCCTCGATCCCACCCTCCGTCAGAACCCGGCAGCCGCGCCGGAAGAACTCCTCGCCGCCGCCGTCGGGGAGCGGCGGAGTCCTCGTGTCACTCGTGCGCCCAGGCCTACCACCACCCACCGACAGGGACCTGCCCCCGGCAGGCCGGGCACGGCAAGGCCCCGGAGGGCGGGCGCCACCGTCGGCGCCCGCTCTCCGGGGCCGGTGGGTCAGTCCCAGGGGTTGGCCGACTGGCCGCTGATGGCGGTCCAGAAGCGGGTGTTGGCGGGCAGGGTGCCGTTGGCCCACAGGCCCCAGCCGGTGCCGTCGTGGAACTCGGCCATCCGGAAGCCGGCGCCGAAGACGGTCGCGCACTTCTGGTCGGCGACGGCGCGGCTGGTCAGCTCGTAGCCGGGCAGCGCCGGGGTGACCTTCACCTCGCCGCCGGCCCAGCTGTGGAAGCCGCTGGTGGGGACGCCCGCCGGAGCGGGGCGGCCGTCCTGCCTGATGCACAGCACCGGCAGCACGGCGTTCGCCGCGGTGTCGCCGTTGTACGGGTCGCTGTTGGTCAGGTTGTCGAAGCCGACGTGCACCACGTTGTCGGCGCGCTGCTCCAGGGTGCCCCAGGTCATGCCCTTGTGCTGGCCCGGAGGAGCGTGGAAGACCGCGTCGTAGGTGCTGCGGTAGACGTCCCACTGCTGGTAACTGCCGCCGTCACAGCCCCTCAGGACCAGCTTCCAGCCTCCGAAGTTCTTGCGCGAGTTGTCCAGGCAGTCCGACGTGCCCACGTTCTTCAGCCGCAGGCCGACCAGGTCGTAAAGGGCCGGCTCCGCCTCGAACGGGGTGATCTCCCACTGCTGCCTGGTGTAGCCAGCCACACAGCCGGTGGTCATCGGCAGGTCGTCGGCCGTCAGACAGAGGACGCCGTCCGGGCTGCTGGTGGTGACGGTGAACCGCTCGGGGTAGCCCGCGACGCGCTTGATCACCCACATACCGGGGTTGTCGGACGGCGCGCAGGGGTGCATGTCCTGGATCCCCGACCTCGCGTCGGGGCAGCGCTGGGAGTACTGGTTGAACAGGACCGACGCCGGGGTGTCGGCGGACGCGCCGCCCGGCAGCAGGAGCAGCCCGGTGAGGGCGAGCAGGATCGCGAGCAGGGTACGCCTGAGGGATACGAGCAAGACTGCCTCCGGAAGCCGTCGGTACGGGGGAATGCCGGATCCTGCGCGGGAACGCCCCTCCGCAGTGGCCGGCCACGCGCCAGTTTGTCCGTACGCAGCCAAGGCCGGTATCCCAGCCTTCTGGGATACCGGCTGGACGGCGACCGGTGCCGCACGGTCCCGCGCCGCCGCCCGCGGACAGGCCTCGCCGCCAATCGGCCGCGACACCCCGAGGGCCTCCGGCGACACCGATGGCGCCCTTGCGCACACGAAGGAAGGCCTCCCCTCCGCCGGTCGCCGAGCCCGGCCCGCCTATGCTGGACGCCGCCCGAGCCGTCCGGCCGCCACGGCGGCCAGGCGGAGCGGAACGACGGGGGAACGGACCCGTGACCGGGGACCAACGGGGGGAACGCAGTGCCAGCAGAACACGAGGAATCCGGCGCGTACGCCGACGACCACCGGTCGGACCCCGAGTCCATCGGGAGCCCGCCCAGCCACACCGAGTACCCGGACGACGCCGAGGACATCGAGGACGAGGAACCGCCGCGCCGCTCCGCCGGACGCCGGGTCTGGCAGGGCGCGCTGGCGGCAGCCGTCGTGGGGCTGCTGGCCGCCGGCGGGTACGGGGCCTACAACGTGGTGAACGCCGTGACGGGCAACGGCCCGGCGGCCGGTGACCACCAGGAGTCCCCGGCCGCGGCCGCGTCGGCGCAGCCGGCGCCGACCGCCGCGGAGGCCGACGCGGTGGCGAAGGACTTCCTGGCGGCCTGGGGCCGCGGGGACGTCGCGGCCGCGGCGGCGCTCACCGACCGCCAGGAGACCGCGCGGACCGCCCTGGCGGCGTTCCGCGACGCGGTGAAGCCGCGTTCGTTGACCTTGGCCGGGACCGGCCCGGTGGCGTCCGCGACGCCGAGCGAGCCCGCGGTGGGCTTCCGGGCGAAGGCGGAGTTCGAGGGCACCGCGGAGGCCTGGGAGTACGACAGCGCACTGACGGTGCTGCGGGCGGCCGACGGGAGGGTGGCCGTGCGCTGGTCGCCGCACGTGATCCACCCGCATCTCGACGCGGGCGAGACGATCGGCATCAAGCTGCTGCCCGATCCGGTGGCGAAGCCGGTCGACCGGAACGGCAAGCCGCTCGACGCGTTCCCGTCGCTCAGGAGCGTGCTGCCCCAGATCACCCCCACCCGGGGCGGGTCCAGCGTCGACGGGCAGGCCGTGGTGATCTCCGACGGCGGCGCGAAGGCACCGGAGCAGCTGTTCGTGCTCACCCCGGCGAACGCGCCGGAGATCAGGCTCACCCTGGACGCCGGCCTCCAGCAGGTGGCCGAGGAGGCGGTGAAGAAGCAGGCCGCGGGCGGGAAGCCGGCCTCGCTGGTCGCCGTCCAGCCGAGCACCGGCCACATCCTCGCCCTCGCGTACTCCTCGCCGGACGGGTTCAACCGCGCGGTCGGCGGCGGGCAGCCGCCGGGGTCCACGATGAAGGTGATCACCTCCGCCGCCCTGCTCCAGGCCGGGGTCGGGCCGGACACCGTGGTGCCGTGCAAGGAGACCACCAACTCCCCGCGCGCCTGGCACAACGACGAGCCCGGCGACTTCCCCGGCTACACCCTGACCGACGACTTCACCCGCTCCTGCAACACCGGGTTCATCGACAAGGGCCTGGAGAAGCTGCAGCTCGGGACGGTGCCCGAGGTCGCCCGCAACCAGTTCGGCCTCGGCCTGGAGTGGCACATCGGCATCCCGAGCAGGGACGCCACCATCCCGGTGCCGAAGAGCAAGGACGAGGCGGCCGCCACCTTCATCGGCCAGGGCCAGATCCAGGTGAACTCGCTGCTGATGGCCTCGGTCGCGGCCACCGTGCAGAGCGGAACGTTCCGCCAGCCCGTCCTGGTGCCGGACGCGAAGCGGGTGACGGCCCCCGGCAGGCTTCCCGAGGGCGTCGCGCGGGACCTGCGGGCGATGATGGCGAAGACCGCGACCCAGGGCACCGCGCGGGCACCGATGTCCGGGCTGTCGGGGCGGATCGGCGCCAAGACCGGCACCGTCGAGGCCGGTGCCGGCAAGGGCACCAACAGCTGGTTCATCGCCTACCGCGACGACCTCGCGGTGGCGGCCGAGGTCGAGGGCGGCGGCCACGGCAACAGCGCGGCCGGCGTGGCCGCGGCCGAGGTCCTGAAGGCCGGCGGCAAGGGCTGACACCGTCGGTCGGTCCGGTGCCGGCACCGGACCCGTCGAACAGCCCACCCCCGCGTTCGTCCCGGGCGACGAACGCGGGGGCTTAGCCTGGTCCGCGGGTACCGAGCCGGGGGCGCGGTCAGGCCCCTAACCTGCGGAGATGATCAGGCACATGGCGACGCACTCCGCCGGCGGCCTGGGCCGGGTACTGCGGGACCTCGGCCCCACGCTGCTCGACCTGCTGCACGGCGACGTCGGCCTGGCCCCGGAGATCGGCGGCGTGGGGATCCACGACCCGTACGACGAGCAGCAGTACCCGCCGCGGGCCATCGTGCTCGGGGCCGGCGTCCGGGGCTCCGAGGAGATCGTCCGGCTGCTGCACGAACTGGCGACCCACCGCGTCGCGGCCCTGGTCGTACGGGGGCCCGTCGGGGACGGGCCGGTCGGGAGCGGGCCGGTCGAGGACGGTGAGGCCCTCGCGCGGGCGGTGTCCGAGACCGGGATACCCCTGCTCGCCCTGACCCGCGGCGCCTCCTGGGCCCAGCTGGCGGCGATGCTGCGCACCCTGCTGGCCGAGGGCGACATCGGGGACAGCGGCGGGCAGACCCTGGGAGGGGTGCCCTCGGGCGACCTGTTCGCCCTGGCGAACGCCGTCGCCACCCTGCTGGACGCGCCTATCACCATCGAGGACCGCTGCCAGCGCATCCTGGCCTTCTCCGGCCGCCAGGACGAAGCGGACCCCGCCCGGGTGGCCACCATCCTGGCCCGCCAGGTCCCCGACCGGTACGTGCGGCTCATGGAGAGCCGCGGCGTCTTCCGGGAGATCTACCGCAGCGAGGACCCGGTGCGGATCGCACCGGCGGCGGTCGGCGAGGGCGAGACGGCACTGCCGCGCGTGGCGATCGCGGTACGGGCGGGCGACGAGGTGCTCGGCTCGGTGTGGGCCGCGGTCCGCGAACCGCTCACCCCCGCCAGGGAGGCCGCGTTCAAGGACGCCGCGAAGCTCGTCGCCCTGCACATGCTGCGCCACCGCGCCGGGGCCGACGCCGAGAACCGGCTGCGCACCGACCTGGTCACCACCGTGCTGGAGGGCGGGGCCGGCGCGCCCGACGCGCTCGGCCGGCTGGGCCTGGCGAACGAGCCGACCCTCGTCATGGCCCTGGGGCTGGCACACCGCCCGGGTGAGGACCACGCCCACGTCACCGCGGAGCGGCAGCGCCTGGCCGGCGCGCTGGCCATCCACCTCACCGCCGTCCAGCCGCGTTCGGCGGTGGCCCTCCTGGGCGACGTGGCCTACGCGCTGTTCCCGGTGCGGGGCGAGGCGGCCCATCGGCGCGAACGTGCCGTACAGGTGGCCTCGGACTTCCTGGAGCGCACCGGGAACCGGACGGGCGCGGTCATCGGCATCGGGTCGGTGGCGGAGGAGCCCACCGCCCTGGCGCGGTCCAGGACGAACGCCGACCGCGCGCTGCGGGTGCTGTTCGAGCGGCGGTCGGGCGCGGGGGTCGCGTCGATCACGGACGTCAACACCGACGCGCTGCTGCTGGAGCTGCGCGACCTCGCCGCCACCCACGGCGACGAACTGTCCGCGCCACTGGCCCGGTTGGTGGCCTACGACGCCAAGCACAACGCCCACCTCGTCGAGACGCTGCGGGCGTGGCTGGACGCCTTCGGCGACGTGATCGCCGCCTCGGCGAGCGTGTACGTCCACCCCAACACCTTCCGCTACCGGATCCGCCGGGTGGCCGAGGTGGGGTGCCTGGACCTACAGGACCCGGCCGCCCGGTTCGCGGCGATGCTGCAACTGCGCCTGATGCCCTCGCAGCGCGGTGGTGCGGACCCCGCCTCAGGAGCGGGCGGGGGCCGGACCACCGCCTCCGGCTGACCGCCCGGGTGCCCGGGCGCTGCCGCCTCCGGCGCCGTGTCCGGCGCACCGCGGCGTCCGGGCTCTTGGGTCCCGCGTACGAACGGGCCGTCCCACGTTGTGACGGGACGACGAACGCGCGGCCGTCGGCGCTGCCTAGCGTGGGTGTCACCCCACCCCAGGAGGACCCTCCCGTGCCGGCCGACCTCGGAACCCCGCCCCTGCCCGCGCCCCCGCCCGCAGACCTCGCGCCGGAGCTCGACGCGATGCTCGCCGACCTGGAAGAGCTCGTGACCTGCGAGTCCTACTCCGCCGACCACCAGGCGGTGGCCCGCAGCGCCCGGGTCGTCGCCGCCCAGGGGGCCCGCCTGCTCGGCGCCCCCGCCCGGCTGCTGGTGAACGGCGGCGTCACCCACGTCCGGTGGACCTTCGGAACGCCCCGCGTCCTCCTGCTCGGCCACCACGACACCGTCTGGCCGGTCGGCTCGCTCAGGACCCACCCGTGGTCCGTGGCGGACGGCATCGCGCGCGGACCCGGCGTCTTCGACATGAAGGCCGGCCTGGTCCAGATGTTCCACGCCCTCGCCTCCCTCCCCACGCTCGACGGGATCTGCGTGCTCGTCACCGGCGACGAGGAGGTCGGCTCCGCCACCTCGCGCACCCTCGTCGAGGAAACCGCCCGCCGCTGCTCCGCGACCCTCGTCGCCGAGCCCTCCGCCGACGGCGGAGCGCTGAAGACCGCCCGCAAAGGCGTGTCGATCTACGACCTCACCGTGCACGGCCGCGCCGCGCACTCCGGACTCGAACCGCGGAAGGGCGTCAACGCGGCCGTCGAACTCGCCCACCAGGTCCTCGCGCTGCAGGACATCGCCGACACCGTGCTCGGGCGGACCGGACCCGGCACCACCGTCACCCCGACCCTCCTGTCCGCGGGCACCACGACCAACACCGTCCCGGCCCGGGCCGACCTCACCATCGACGTCCGGGTCCCCAGCACCGCGGCGCAGGAGACGGTCGACCACCTCGTGCACACGCTCCGGCCCCACCTGCCCGGCGCGCGCCTCGACCTCCGGGGCGGCCCCAACCGCCCGCCCCTGGACGCCACCGCCTCCGCCGCGCTGTTCGCGCTGGCGGCCGAGCGGGCCGCCGCGCTCGGGCTCCCTCCCCTGCGGCAGGCCGCCGTCGGCGGGGCCTCCGACGGCAACTACACCGCCGGCGTCGGCTGCCCCACCCTCGACGGCCTCGGAGCCGTCGGCGACGGCGCCCACGCCGACCACGAACACGTCCGCACCGCCGAGATGCCGCGCCGCGCCCGCCTCCTGGCCCACCTCACCGGAGCCCTGCGATGACCGCGTTCCAGGTACGCGAACTCCACGACCTCAAGGACTTCGAGGACGTGAAGCGCCTCTACGCCGACATCTGGCGCACCGACAGCGGCGGCACACCCGTCCCGGTCGAGGTGATGCGCGCCCTCGCACACGCCGGCAACTACGTGGCCGGCGCGTACCGCGACGGCCACCTGGTCGGGGCGTCGATCGCCTTCCTCGCCACCCCGCCCGGCACCACCCTGCACTCCCACATCACCGGCGCCGCCCCCGGCCGCGGCATCGGCCTGGCACTGAAGCTCCACCAGCGCCGGTGGGCACTCGAGCGCGGACTGCGGCGCATCACCTGGACCTACGACCCGCTGATCCGCCGCAACGCCTACTTCAACCTCGTCAAACTCGGCGCCCGGCCCACCGAGTACCTGGAGTCCTTCTACGGCCGCATGGACGACGCCATCAACGGCGGCGACGACTCCGACCGCGTCCTGGCGACCTGGGACCTGAGCGCCCCGCCGGTCACCGCGACCGTCGCCGGCACCTGCCCGCCCGTCACCGCGCCGCCCGGCACCGCTCACGCCGTCCGCGACCGCGACGGCCGGCCCGAGACCGGCCCGATCGACGCCGAGTGCGTCCTCATCGACCTCCCCGAGGACATCGAGGCGCTGCGCCGCACCGACCCCGGCGCGGCCCGGGCCTGGCGACTGGCCGTCCGCCACACCCTGGGCGAGCTGCTCGCCGACGGTGCCCGGGTCACCGGCCTCCACGACCGGCGCTCCTACCTCGTCCGACGCACCGGCGCCACCGCCCCGCGGACGACCCTGACCTCGACCGCCACCACGACCGCCACCCCGACCCTCGCCAGGAGCCACCAGTCATGAAGATCTCCGGGATCGAACTCCGCCGGATCCAGCTGCCGCTCGTCTCGCCGTTCCGCACCTCCTTCGGCACCGAGACCGGCCGCGACGTCCTGCTGGTCCGCGTCGAGACCGCCGACGGCGAGGGCTGGGCCGAGTGCGCCGCGATGTCCGAGCCGCGCTACTGCTCCGAGTACGTCGACGGCGTCCAGGACGTCCTGCGCCGGTTCCTCGTCCCCGCGCTGCCCAAGGACGGCATCGACGCCCACACCGTCGGCCGGGTGCTGGAGCCCTTCACCGGCCACCGGATGGCCAAGTCGGCCCTGGAGACCGCCGTCCTGGACGCGCAGCTCCGGGCATCGGGCGAGTCCTTCGCCCAGTACCTCGGCGCCTCCCGCGACAAGGTCCCCTGCGGGGTCTCGGTCGGCATCATGGACTCGATCCCCGAACTCCTGGACGCCGTCGACGGCTACGTCGCCGAGGGCTACGCCCGGATCAAGCTGAAGATCGAACCCGGCTGGGACGTCGAGCCGGTCCGCGCGGTCCGCGAGCGCTTCGGCGACGACCTCCTCCTGCAGGTCGACGCCAACGCCGCCTACACCCTCGTCGACGCCCGGCAGCTCGCCGAACTCGACGCGTTCGACCTGCTCCTGATCGAGCAGCCGCTCGCCAACGACGACCTCGTGCAGCACGCCCGGCTGGCCGAACTGCTGAGGACCCCGATCTGCCTGGACGAATCCATCGAATCCGCCGCGGACGCCGCGGCCGCCATCTCGCTCGGCTCGTGCTCCGTCATCAACATCAAGCCGGCCCGGGTCGGCGGCTACCTGGAGGCCCGCCGCATCCACGACCTGGCGCGCGCCCACGGCATACCCGTCTGGTGCGGCGGCATGCTGGAGACCGGCATCGGCCGGGCCGCCAACGTCGCCCTCGCCGCCCTCCCCGGCTTCACCCTGCCCGGCGACACCTCCGGCTCCCACCGCTACTTCGCCACCGACATCACCGAGCCGTTCGTCCTCGCCGACGGCCACCTCGCCGTCCCCACCGGCCCCGGCCTCGGCGTCGAACCCCTGCCCGACCTCCTGAAGGAGGTCACCACCTCCACCGAGTGGATCGCCCTGTAACCGAACGCGGGGAGGGTGTCCCGCCGATCGGCCGCGCCGACCGGCGGCGGTGGTCCACCGAACCGGTGGACCACCGCCGCCGCGACCGTGTCCCGCCGGGGCCCCGGGCCGCCCTCCGGAAGGAGCGCACGTGCGCCCGGTCCGCGCCGGCTGCCGGGGGAAGACTCCGGCCTCCGGCGCGGACCGGGCGCGGGGCGGCCCGTGGATCCCGTAGGGTCGGCCAATGGCGAAGTACTTCGACGTTCACCCGCAGACCCCGCAGGCCCGCACCATCGGCACGGTGGCCGAGAGCCTCCGTTCCGGGTCCCTGATCGCGTACCCGACCGACTCCTGTTTCGCCCTCGGCTGCCGCATGGGCAACACCGAGGGCCTCGAACGGATCCGGACGATCCGGCGGCTCGACGACCGCCACCACTTCACCCTGATGTGCGAGAACTTCGCCCAGCTGGGCCAGTTCGTCCACATCGACAACGCCGTCTTCCGCGCCATCAAGGCGGCGACGCCGGGCAGTTACACCTTCATCCTCCCCGCCACCAAGGAGGTCCCGCGCCGGCTGATGCACCCGAAGAAGAAGACGGTGGGGGTCAGGATCCCCGACCACGTCGTCACGCAGGCACTCCTCGCCGAACTCGGCGAGCCCCTTCTCTCCAGCACCCTGCTCCTCCCCGGCGAGGACGAGCCCCTGACCCAGGGGTGGGAGATCAAGGAGCGCCTCGACCACGTGCTGGACGCCGTGGTGGACTCCGGCGACTGCGGCACGGAACCGACGACGGTCGTCGACTTCTCCAGCGGCGAGGCGGAGATCGTCCGGCGCGGCGCCGGCGACCCCGCGCGCTTCGAGTGACGCCCCGGCCAGGGGCCGACCGGGGGGTCCAGGGCCGGTTCGCCGGGGGCTGAGAGCGGGCCGACGAGCCGTTGGCGACGTCGGGGCACGGGAGGGACCGGTACTCCGGTCCCTCCCGCGGCCGGCCGGGCGCCTGGGGAACGCGCCGTCAGTGGACGTCGTAGGTCACGTGCGTCGCGGTCGATGTCGCGAGGACGCTCCGCTGTGCCAGGGTGCGCGGCACCGCGCCGGTGAACAGGGGTGTGCCGGCGCCCAGCAGGACGGGGGCCAGGTGCAGTGACAGCAGGTCGACCAGGCCGGCGTCCAGCGCCGAGCGGATCAGGGCGCCCCCGCCCATCAGGACGATGTCGAGGTCCCGGCCGCTGCTCGCGGAAGCCGCCTCGGCGTGCCGGCGCGCGGCGGTGACGGCATCGGGCAGACCGGTGGTGACGAACGTCCAGTCGAGCGTGCCGAGTCGGACCGACTCCGGCCGCGAGCTCGTCACGACGACGAAGGCGGGTTTGCCGACCTCCTCGGCGCCGTACCCGGTCTCGTCGTCCCAGCCGTGCGGCCCGTCGACCAGGTCGAAGAGCCGGCGGCCGAGGATGACGGCGCCCGAACGGCCGGTCGCCTCGCGCAGGAGCCGGCGGTCGTCGGGGTCGTCGGAGAACGCCCAGGTGTGCAGCGCCTCGCCGCCGGTGCCCAGCCCGCTGTCCGGGCCCGGGTCCGGTCCGGTGACGAAGCCGTCGAGGGAGACCGAGATGTCCGCGATGATTCGTGTCATGTCGAGGTGGACTCCATCCGCCGCCTGAACTCATCCGTCATGCCCGCAGTATGTGACGCACGCCACTCGCCCTCAACAGGACGCGCTCGGGGTTCGCCGACCCGGGACGGGCGGGCGGGCGGCGGGGAGGCGAGCCACGGCCTGCCCCGGCGGCACCGCGCGGTTGCGCGAACGCGCACCCCGCGAAGGCCCGGTGAACCCCTCGGCCCTGAGCAGCCGTCACCTCGACAGAGGAAGCCGTCCGCCGGACGGGCGGCTCCGGTCCGCGCTACTGAGGAGTGCCCGTGAAGAAGATCAAGACGGCGGTGGCCGCCGCCGTTCTCGCCGGTGTCGCGTCGATGGCCGCGCCCGCCAGCGCGGTGGCGGAGCCGATGCACTGCACCAGCCCGGCCTGGGGCGGCGAGTACCTCTGCGGCGGCGAGTTCGGCCAGCCCGGCATGGCCGAGTACGGCTACCGGGACGGTCGCCGACAGGTGTTCGTCATCGGCACCGACCACGCCGTGTGGACGCGTTCGAGCAGCGCGGCCGGCAAGAAGACCGCTTGGACGTCCCTGGGCGGCTACCTGATCGGTGGCGTCGGCATCATCGCCTCGGACACGGGCGGCGGCCAGTTCGAGGTCGGCGCGAGGGGCACGGACGGCGGCCTCTGGGCCCGGAGCCACGCCGCGAACGGCAGCTGGACGGCCTGGGCCCGGATCGCCTAGCACCCCGACTCCCCCAGCCCGTCGGGCATGCGAGCGTGCGCGCGTCGACGTCGGCGGCGAGCCGTGGCAGGGCGTGGCCGAGCCGCGTCGTCGTGACGTCGCGCCGCCGACCACAGCCTGGCGACGGTCTCCCCGCCCGGTGTCCGGCGGGGAGTTGGTCGTTTCGGCTGCCGGGCGTTCCCACGGAGGGCCACCGCCCCCGCCGTTCACCGGCTTCCGCACCGGGACCCCGATCGGCCTGGGTAGGCTCGGCCCCATGGAAGATCGCGAACAGTACGTGAGGTACCAGCGGGACCGTGCCGTGCTGGCGGCGATCGGGGCCCATCTCGATCCCCAGGTCGGCCGGATCACCGTGCGGTTGCCGCGCTCCGTCGCCGAGTCGGCGGTCGCCGCCTGGGACCGCGACGAGCTGGGCGAGGTCGGCGAGGAGACCATCGCGGAGTACGAACTGCGCAATGACGCCGGCGACCTGGCCCTGATCGGCCTGATGATCACCGACGACGGCGTGTGGGACGCCGAGGGGGTCGTCGTCGATCTGGGCGTCATGGTCGTCGCGGGGGCGTTGCGTGCCGCGCTGGAGGCCGGGCCGCACGAGTGAGGGGCCGTTCGCCCGGTGGACGCGGCCCCCGGCCCTGGGACATGGGGCCGGGGACCGCGGTCGGTGGGGCGACGAAGGGTCAGGAGGCGGGCATCAGCACGGTGTCGACGATGTAGACGGTGGCGTTGGCGGTCTGCACGTTCCC
The DNA here is from genome assembly GCF_040298365.1 of Kitasatospora sp. NPDC001603. Lineage (NCBI taxonomy): Bacteria > Bacillati > Actinomycetota > Actinomycetes > Kitasatosporales > Streptomycetaceae > Kitasatospora > Kitasatospora sp. NPDC001603. The sequence continues at coordinate 267,431 of NZ_JBEPAA010000002.1, read as the reverse complement.
GCAGAGGACCTTGGCGGACCCGTTGACGGCGAACTCGGGCGTGGCACCCGTGACGGTGACCTCGTCGGCCTCCAGGGTCTTGTGCGCGCCGGTCAGGGCCGTCGGGGCCAGGCGCTGCGGGACGACGTGGTAGGTGAGGATCTTGGTGAGCTTGTCCTTGTCGGCGAGGACGGCGTCGAGGTCGGCCTTGGGCAGCTTGGCGAAGGCGTCGTTGGTGGGGGCGAAGACGGTGATGTTCTTCGCGGAGTTGAGGGTGTCGACGAGACCGGCCTTCTTGACCGCGGTGACGAGGGTGGAGAGCAGCGGGTTGTTGGAGGCGGCGGTGGCGACCGGGTCGGCGGCCATGCCCGTGAAGGAGCCGGCGCCGTCCTTGGGGACGGCGGTGCAGGCGACGCCGAACGGCTGCCCGGTCATCGCCTGTCCGGCCGTGCTCGCCCCGGCCGTGCTCTGGGCGGCCGGGGAGTCCGGCACGGGTACCGGGTTAGCGGCCCCGGTGGTCGCGGCCGCCGCGGTCGGCGCCGGGCCGGCCGCCGTGGAGCTGTCGTCGCCCCCGCAGGCGGTGAGCGTGGCGGCGAGGACGCCGCCGACGAGCAGGGCGGTGACGGGCTTGCGGCGCAGGATGGTGGTCATCGGTTTCTTTCTCTTTCGGATGGGTGGTGCCGTCCCGCTCGGAGCGGGGGGCGGACGGTTCACAGGACGGTGACGACGGTGCTGTGCCAGCCCGTCGCACCGGCCGGGAAGGGCGGTCTGCGGGTCTCCTCCTGAACGGCCCCGGTCGCGTCGGTGGCGCGGACCTCCAGGCGGTGCGTACCGGGCGCGGCCGAGCGCCAGGTGTGGTGCCACTGCCGCCACACGTCGGGCCCGGCGTCGGCGGCGAGCACCGCCTCCTGCCAGGGCCCGCCGTCGACGCGGACCTCGACGGCGGCGACGCCGCGGTGGGTCGCCCAGGCCGTGCCGGCGACGGTGACGTCCCCGCCCGGCACCCGTGCGAAGGCGGCGGGCACGTCGATGCGGGAGGCGGTGCGCACCTCGCCGGTGCGGTCCCAGCCGCGCTGCACCCAGTACGGGTCGCGGGCGGCGAAGGTGGTGACCTCCAGGTCGACCAGCCACTTGGTGGCGGAGGTGTAGCCGTAGAGGCCCGGGACGACGGTGCGGCAGGGGAAGCCGTGTTCGACGGGCAGCGGCGCGCCGTCCATGCCGATCGCCAGCAGGGCGGCGCGGCCGTCCAGGACCGACTCCACGGGTGTGCCGATGGTCATGCCGTCCTCGGAGCGGCCGAGCAGCTGCTCCGCACCGGTCCGCAGACCGGCCCGGCGCAGCAGGCCCGGCAGCGAGACCCCGAGCCAGCGGGTGGTGCCCGCGTACGGGCCGCCGACCTCGTTGGAGACGCAGGTCAGGGTGTGGTCGAGTTCCTCCATCGGCAGCGCGAGCAGCTCGTCGAAGGACAGTTCCAGGGGCCGGTCGACCAGGCCGTGGATCCGCAGCGTCCAGTCGCGCGGGTCGATCCGGGGCAGGGTCAGGGCCGTGTCGACGCGGTAGAAGTCGGCGGTCGGCGTGCGCAGCGGGGGGAGTCCGGGGATCCGTGGCCCGGCGGCGGGCGGCAGCGGCGGCAGGGGGCGGGCCGGTGGCGGGAGGACGACGGCCGCGCGGGCGGCGCCGACGTCGGTCCGCCGGTCGGACAGGTACCGGGCGCCCGGGCCGAGACCGGCCGAGAGCGCGACGACGGCGCCCGCGGTCAGGACCTCCCGGCGCCCCGGACTGCCGGGGACGGGGGGCCGTCCCCCGGCGGTCCGGCGGGGCAGCAGGACGAGCAGGACGGCGGCGGCGGCCAGCGCGGCCGCAGCCGAGGGCAGGGCGTCGACGGGCCGTGCGCCCGGGCGGGCGAGTGCCGCCCAGACGCCGAGCGCGCCGAAGGCGGCCGGCAGGACGACGGCCGCGGCGCGGCGGCGGGCCGCCACGGGCCCCAGGGCGGCGGCGAGCAGTGCCATGACGGTGTAGATCCCGGTGAGGAGCACGGTCTTGTCGGAGGTGCCGAAGGAGCGCACCGCCCACTCCTTGACCTCGGTGGGCGCGAGGTCGATCGCGGCCGAGCCGATCGCGATCACCGGGGCCGCCTGCGGGCGCAGGAGCGCCGCCGCCGTCTCGCCGACGGCGAGGGCCGCGCAGGCGGCGGCCGCGCCGAACGCCATCAGGGCCGGCAGCGCTCCGGCACGGTCGCGGCGCCCGGCGCGTCGGGTGGTCACATCGTTGCTCACACTCCCCATTCGGTCGGCTCCGCGCCGCGGATGGGTCCGTCGCCCGGCTTCACTCGATCGGGTGAGGGAGGCGACCGGATCCGTCCGAAGGCAATCCGCCGGCCCGCCGGGGGCGAATACCGTGCGACCGATGAACGACATTCCTGAAGCCCCGAACCAGGCCCGGGCGGTCGCCGTGCCTGCCGCACGCGACCGTCCGGCCGGTACGCCTCGCCGGTGCATCCGCCCGGCCGGCCACCGGAGTTGCGGATCACGGGGGCGTGGCAGGTGACCGCCGTCGCCTTCCTGCCCGGCCGCTCCGAGCCGCCGGGCGACCTCAAGGCGGTGATGGCGCTCGTCGCCGCCGGTGATCACGAGGCGTTCGCCCGGCTGTACGACGCGGTGGCCGGCCCGGTGTTCGGCCTGGTTCGCCGGATCCTTCGGGACGAGGCCCAGTCGGAGGAGGTGACGCAGGACGTGATGCTGGAGGTGTGGCGCGGCGCGGCCCGCTACGACCCGCTGCGCGGGGAGGTGCTGCCCTGGGTGATGACCATCGCCCACCACCGTGCCGTGGACCGGGTCCGGCACTGCGAGGCGGCGGCCGACCGCGACCGGACGGTGGCCGCCGGCAGCCGGGAGACGCCGTTCGACGAGGCCGCCGAAGGAGCCGGTACCCGGATGGAGCGACAACAGGTCCGGCACTGCCTGCGGCGCCTGACCGATCTGCAGCGCGAGTCCGTCGTGCTGGCGTTCTACCAGGGCCTGACCCACCGGGAGGTCGCCGAACGGCTGAGCACCCCGTTGGGCACCGTCAAGACCCGGATGCGCGACGGTCTCATCCGGCTGCGCGACTGCCTGGGAGCCGGATCATGACCGCCCCCGCCGACAGCGATCTCCACCTGCTCACCGGCGCGTACGCGCTGCACTCCCTCGACGCGGACGAACGTGACGCCTTCGAGGCGCATCTCGGCGGGTGCGGGAGCTGCGGGGAGGAGGTGGCGGGCTTCGCCGCGGCCCTGAGCCGGCTCGGTACGGCCCAGGCGGTCGAGCCACCGCCGCGGCTGCGGGCGGCGCTGCTGGCCCGGCTGGAGCGGGAACACCAGCTGCCGCCGCTCCCCCGGCACACCGGCGCGGCCGCGCCCCGGGTCGCGCCGCCCGGCGTCCGCCGGCGGGCCCGCTGGCCGCGGTTCGCCCTGGCCGCCTCGCTGGCCGCGACCAGCGCGCTGGGTGTCCTCGCCGTGCAGCAGCACGAGCAGGCCCGGCGGGCGCGTTCCGTCGCCGAAGAGTTGCGTGCCCGGCAGGCGGCCTTCGGCGAGTTGCTGACCGCCCCGGACGCCCGGGTGAGCACCGTCACCGCCGGTTCGGGTGCCGGCACCGTGGTCTGGTCGGCCGACCGCAACCGGGCCGGGTTCCTCGCCACCGGCCTTCCCGATCCCGGGCCCGGCCGCGTCTACGAACTCTGGCTCGACCGCGCGGGCACCTACCTCCCGGCCGGTCTGCTGCCGGACGGCGACGGCGCCCTCCTGCTCACCGCGCCCCTGGACGGTGCCCGGTCCGTCGGCCTGACGGTGGAGCCCGCCGGCGGGTCGGTGCGGCCGACCGGCGAGCCCGTGCTGGCCCTGCGGCTGGGGCGGACCTGACGCACGGCCGTCCGGGGCCGGGTCAGGAGGAGGTGACCCGGCCGCGGTGCGGCGGACGGCGGTGTTCGGCGGGCTTCCGTGGGCGCCCTCCCCAGCTGTGCTTCACGCGGTGAGGTGCCGCTCCGCGTCGGAGCCGGTGGCGGGCGCGGTGGCGGTGGCGGTGCCGTGCTGCTCTTCTTCGGGGCGGCCCTTCTTGGGCAGCAGGAAGGTGATCGCGAAGAAGACGGCCAGCAGGCAGGCCTGGACGATCAGCGCGCGGTGGAAGCCGCCGGTGAAGTCACCGGCCTTGGCCTGGGCGAAGAACACCGAGCCGAAGACCGCGACACCGATGGAACCGCCGACCGCCTGGACCGCCGACAGGACACCGGAGGCGGAACCGATCTCGTCGTCGTGGACCGCGGCCAGGATGAAGCTGAACAGGGCGGCGATCACCAGGCCGGCGCCGATGCCCGCCACCGCCACGCCGGGGGCGATGTCCCAGATCGAGAACGAGGTAACGTCCAGGCCGTCGAGCTCGAACCACAGCACGCCCGCGCCGGCCAGCTGGACCAGCGGTCCGATCTGCAGCACCTTGCGGCCGATCCTGTCCGCGAGGAACGCGCCGCTGACCGCGCCGCCGATCGCGGTTCCCACCGCGAGGGGCAGGTTGCCCAGTCCCGCCTCACCGGCGGTGAAGTGCCGGCCGATCTGGAGGAAGAGGGTAAGAACGAGCTGGGTGCCGATGAGCCCGCCGAAGAACAGGGCGAGGCCGCCGAGGCCTACGGTGAAGGCCGGCTTGCGAAGCAGGCCCGGGGTCACCAGCGGCTCGCGTCCCGCGGCTGCCGTGCGGCGCTGCTGGAGGGCGAAGAGGGCGAAACCGGTCGCCGAGGCGGCCATGGACAGCCATGTCCACAGCGGCCAGCCGTTCTCCTGCCCCTGGTTGAGCGGCAGCACCAGCAGGGCGCAGGACGCCACGACCAGCGCGGCGCCGGTCATGTCGACCCGTACGGAGCGGTCGCCCGCCTTCTTGGGCACGAACTTCGCGGTGACGATCAGTGCCGCGATTCCGATGGGCAGGTTGACCAGGAACACCGACCGCCAGCCCAGGTCGAAGAAGTCGCCCTCGATGAGGAAGCCGCCCAGGACCGGGCCGATGATGCCGCCCAGGCCGAGGACCGGTCCGAAGACCGCGAAGGCCTTGGTGAGCTCGGGGCCGGAGAAGTTCTCCCGCAGCAGGCCCAGGCCCTGGGGCAGCAGCATCGCTCCGGCGGCGCCCTGCAGCAGGCGGAAGGCGATCAGTGACTCGATGTTCGGCGCGACCGCGCACAGCAGGGAGCTCGCGGTGAAGGTCGCCAAGCCGATCAGGAACATGCTGCGTCGGCCGAAGCGATCGCCGAGCCGGCCGCCGAGCACGAGCCCGGCGCCCAGGGTGAGGGCATAGCCGCCGATCACCCATTGCAGTCCGACGGAACCGGCGCCGAGGGACCTCTCCAGGTCCGGCCCGGCAACGTTGACGATCGAGGCGTCCAGGAGATCCATGATCTCCGCGACGATCATCACCGCCAGGATCAGCCACCGCCACCGGTAGGGCTCGGTCGTCCTGTCAGGGATGGGAGACGGGGCACGCACGTCAGATACCTCCATGGTGAAGTAATTCCATGATGAAGGTAAATTGATGGGGGTAGGTTGTCAAAGGCGGGCCGCCCACCTGGACGCCCGGCGGGCGAGACGAGGTGGCAGTGCCTGTGGAGGAAGCGATGGGCGACGGTGGCGCGGCGCGGCGCGAGCGGCTGATGGAGGGGCTGCGGATCCATGGCGGCCACTACGCCGAGCTCAGCCGGCGCTTCGCCGCCTGGCTGGGCCTGCACTCCACCGACGCGACCGCGGTGCTGGAGATCGCCGCCGCCGAGGAACGCGGGGCCCCACTGTCACCGGCCCGGCTGAGCGAGCGCATCTCCCTGTCCACGGGAGCCACCACCGCGCTCCTCAACCGCCTCGAAGCGGCCGGGCACATCACCCGCACCCGCGAGCACTCCGACCGGCGCATCGTCACCCTGCGCGGCGGCCCGCACATCCAGGAGCGGGCGGACGAGTTCTTCGGCCCGCTCGCCCACCGCCTCGACGCCGTGATGGCCCCCTACCCGCCACAACTCCTGCAACAGTTCGAGCAGTTCATCACCGCTCTGAACGCCACCATGGACGCCCACCTAGCCGAGCGGAGCCCGGTGGCCCCGCCCCCCGGCTCCCCCCGGGGGACCGCCGGCGCCGGCTAGGGGTGGCGAAGGCCGTCGTCACGGCCAGGGCCAGCCATCCACCCACAGCGTCCGCGGCGGTCGGGCCCCCGGGGCGCGACTCCCGCGCCGGAGCCGGGGCGGGCGCCGCCGGCGGGCTACCGGTCGAAGTGGTGCCGGTGTTCGGCCAGGAAGGCGTCGAGGGTGCGGGGCGAGCGGCCGAGGACGTCGGCGACGGTGCTGGTGGGTGTCTCGGGGCGGGCGACGGCCAGTCGCTGGATCTCCACGACGTGGTCGGCGAGCCAGTCGGGCATGCCGGCCCGGTGGACGAGGTTGTCGCGCATCTCGTCCGGGGCGAGGTCGACGTACCGGATCGGGCGGCCGGTGACCGCGGTCAGCCGGGCGGCGAGGTCGGGGTGGGAGACGGCTTCCGGTCCGGTCAGGGTGTAGGTGCCGCCCGCGAGGTGACGGCGGGTGAGCACGGCGGCCGCGACGTCGCCGATGTCGCGGCTGTCGACGTAGTTGCAGGGCGCCTCCCCCATCGCGCCGAGGACGACCCCCTCGGCCACGGCGGGCGCCAGGCGCAGGAGGTTCTGCATGAACGCGTAGGGCCGCAGGACGGTGCCGGTGAGTCCGGAGGCGCGCAGGTGTGCCTCGACGGCGTGGTGTCCGCGGGATATCGCGACGGGCGAGTCCGGCTCGGCAGCCGGGGCGGAGACCTTGACGACGTGTCCGATGCCGCTGACCACGGCGATGTCGATGACGCGGGTTTCGAGCGCGACCTGCTCGGGACTGTTGGCCATGGCGAGGAAGAGCTGGTCGGCGCCCTCGAAGGCCGCGCGCAGCGAGTCGGGGTCGCCGGCGTCGGCGTACCGGACCTCGACGAGCCGGTCGTGCCGCGGGCCGGCGGCGCCGGGGAGCGGCCGCTGCGGGGTGCGGGTGAGGGCGCGCACGGGTACGTCGAGTGCGCGGAGGCTGTGGAGCAGGGCGGTTCCGGTGGTTCCGGTCGCTCCCATGACAACGATCATCGGGTGTCCTCACATACCTGGTGTGTTCCGCGGCGGCGGGTGCCGCCGGGTTCGGTGACGGCCGGGGCCGGGGCTACGGCCGGGGCAGGGGCTACGGCCGGGGCAGGGGCTACGGCCGGGGCTTCGCGACGGTGCCGCGCCAGCGCAGGGTGACGATGGTGGTGGCGAGCACGGCGGAGACGGGCAGGTCGATGCGCAGCCGCCGCAGCCAGGGGGCGGCGGGAAGCGCGGTGTGCGCCGGCAGCCATGCGGCGACGAACCACCCCAGCCCCGCCGCCACGCCGGCGGTCGCGACGACGAGCAGCACGGTCAGCACGAGCCGCGGCAGGGCGAGGGTCCAGCGCCGTGGCCGCCCGCCGTGCCGCAGCCAGGCGCCGACCAGGAAGGCCACCACGGCGGAGGTGCCGGCGATGGAGGTGACGGCCGCCACCGTGAGGTCCGCCTGACCGGTGACCACCCCCGCGGTACCGGCCATCAACGCGGGAGCGGCGTAGGCGGTCAGCACCTCGCGCCACAGGACGAACGGCCGGGCGGCCGCCCGGCTCGGGGCGGTTCGGTCCTTCGTTTCGGGCATGTCGGCCTCTTCTTCTCGTTCGGGTTCCGAAAGGCGAAAGGGTTCGACCGGGCGGCCGGACGGGCCTACTCCGGTCAGGTAATTAGCTGGCTAATTACTGCTCCGTCAAAAGGGCTCCCGTCCACGGGACGGGAGCCCGGGCCGGCCCACGGCCGGGGTCGGCCGAATGGGCCGGGGTCAGTCGGCGGTCAGCGCCGAACTGCCGCGCACGACGCGGGAGAGCAGGTCCAGGAACACCGTGCGCTCCTCGACGGTGAGCCCGCCCACCATCGCCTCCAGTCGCCCGAAGTGCTCGGGCGCCATGTCGCGAAGGCGCTGCGCACCGCGCGCGGTCAGGACCGCCACCGTGCCGCGCCCGTCCTCGGTGGACGGGCGCCTGGCGACCAGACCCTCGCGTTCGAGCCCGTCGAGCAGGCCGGTGACCGTGGCCCTGGAGACGTCGAGATCGGCCGCCAGCTGCGAGGGGGACTTCTCTCCCCCGTGACCTTCGAGGTCGGAGAGCAGGCGGTAGCGGCCCGTCGAGAGCCCGAACCGGGCGAAGTGCGCCTCGGCCGCCCGGCCGACTCTCGCGCCCGCGGAGATCAGTCGCACCGCGACCAGCACCGCCTGCGGATCGACCTCCAGCCCGTAGTGCCGCAGCTGCCATCCGGCCTGCTCCAGCGTGGGCTGCTCACCGTCGCCACCGTCCCTCGTCATGCAGATAATATGGCAGCTAATGACTTGGCCCGTCAAGGAGCCACGGGCATTCGCGAATGGCACCCGCCCGACGGCCGGAACCCCGGAGTGACGGCAGGACGCGTGGCGGGAGGGTGAACCGCGCTCCGGCCCCACCGGCCGGGGCCACCGCCCGGGTATGTCTCGCGGAATGTCCGACCTCAGGACGGCGCCGGTACCCGGCCCAGAACAGGTGGATCCATGAGTTCGACCCCCAGAAGTCGGCGCGTCCGGGCCGCGGCCCTCCTCACCAGCCTCGCGACCGTGCTCGTCCCCGCGCTGACGCTCGGCACCGCCGCGCCGGCCGCCGCGCACGGCGACGAGCTGAGCGCCGAGATCCGGGCCATCATGGCCAAGCCCGGCTACGAGCACGCCCAGTGGGGACTGCTGGAGCGGGACGGCACCACCGGCGAGATCATCCACTCCCAGTTCCCCGACCAGTTCTTCCTCCCCGGCTCGACGGCCAAGCTGCTCAGCGTCTCGGGCGCCTGGCACGCGCTGGGCGGCGACCACGAGTTCACCACCCCCGTGCAGGCCGTCGGGCAGCAGAACGGTTCGGCCCTGGACGGCAACCTGGTCCTGATCGGCCAGGGCGACCTCACCATGGGTGGCCGGACCGCCCCGGACGGCTCGGTCTCCTACACCCCGATCGACCACACCTACGCCAACGACGTGCCCGGCGCGACCCTCACCCCCGAGGACCCGCTGGCCGGGCTCGACCTGATCGCCCGGCAGGTGCGCGATGCCGGACTCACCCGGATCGACGGCGACGTCGCCGTCGACACCCGGCTCTTCAGCTCCTTCCCCGGCCTGGACCCGACTCCCACCCCGCTGATCGTCAACGACAACGTCATCGACCTGCTGACCACCCCGACCGCCCCGGGCCAGCGCGCGCAGCTGACCTGGCGTCCCCAGGTCGCGCCGTACCAGGTCGAGTCGACGGTGCGGACGGTCGCGGCGGGCAGTCCGACCGACCTGACGGTCTCCGCCTCCCCCGACGGCACCCGGATCACCGTCTCCGGCACGATCGCGGCCGACGCCCCGCCCACCCTGCGGATCTCCCCGGTGCAGGACCCGGCCGCGTTCGGGCGCACCGCCCTGATCGAGGCCCTCGGCCGCGCGGGCGTCACGGTCACCGCCGCGCCGACCGGGCCGAACCCGACCGACAAGGTGCCGGACTCCTACGACGGCACCCGGCGGGTGGCCGCCTACGTCTCCCCGGTCTACGCGAAGTACGCCAAGCTGATCCTCAAGGTCAGCCACAACCTCGGCGCCAACCTGGCCATCTGCCTGATGGCCGTGACCGCGGGCAGCCACCAGTGCGAGGACGGCTTCCCCGTCCTCAACGAGTTCCTGCGCGGGGCCGGGATCGACCCGACCCAGGCCCAACTCCTCGACGGCCGCGGCGGAAACCCGGTCGACCGGGTCACCCCGAGGATCGAGACCGACATCGTGAACTACTGGCAGAACACCCCGGAGGCCGCCCGCTTCCGCGACGCGCTGCCGATCCTCGGCGTGGACGGCTCGCTGGCCGGCGCGTGCGCCGGCTGCCCCACCTGCCCCGGCAAGGGCAAGGTCTGGGCGAAGCCCGGCAGCGTGGTCGGCGAGGACGGGCTCAACCAGCGGCTCGCCGTCGGCGCCCAGACCCTGGGCGGCTACCTCGACGCCGGCCACGGCCGGCTGAACACCTTCTACCTGGCCGTGAACGGCGCGTCCGCGCCCGACATCGAGGGCTTCCTCGACGAGATCAACGACCTGTCCCGGATCGCGGGCCTGCTGCAGCAGGAGGCCGAGGCACGCAACGGCTGAGGTCCGAGGCCGTTCGGCGGGCCCGGCCGGACGGTGACCGGCGGGGGCCGACTCTGCCGCTTCTGCTGCCGGGCGCCACCCCCTCGCACCACTGCGCGGGGCCGGGGTCACCGGGCTGCCGGACCCGGACCGCTGTCGACGTCCGCAGCGGGCGATCGGCCCGGCGGGACGGGCCGCAGGGTGGCGGGGTCGGCGATCAGCCAGGCGGTGTCCTTGTCCTCGCCCCACCGTACGTTCGCGATCCAGGGCAGCTCCGGGCCCGGACGGCGACGGGCGGTGACCAGGCAGGAGCGCCAGTGGCCGCCGACCCGCGCCCAGGCCAGGCGCCAGCACCGGTCGGCGCCGTCCTCGGCGGGCGTGCCGGCCAGCTCGGCGGGCACCGCCACCGCGTCCCGCCACCGGCCGAGGAACGGCGCGGCCGCGGGAGGCGCGTCCTGCGGCTCGGGCAGCGGCCGGACGGTCTCCTCCGTGTACAGGAACCAGCCCCAGGGCTGTGGGCTGTCCGTGTCGGGCGCCCAGCGCACATGGACCACCCAGCAGGCGGCGCCGGGCGGGCGCCGCCACACGGTGAGCATCCCCGGGCGCCACTCCCCGCCGAGCCGGATCTCCACCAGCCGCCACCGCCGCACGTCCCGGGACGCTCCGGGCAGGGTCATCAGCTCGCGCGGCGCCCGCTCGGCATCGCCGGGCCGCTCGGGCGGGCGGACGGGGCGGGAGAACGGAACGGCCGAGGTCATGAACCCATTATTCGATTGTTTGTTCGAGTGATCAAACGTCAGCTCGCGGGCCGCCGGATGGGGCCCTGCTGTGCCGAAGCACGACAGGCGTCACCAAGGCAGGCTTGTTGGCCCCAAGCCCAACGGGGGATCGGACGGGGCGTCACCCCGGGCGGGCGGGAGGATCGCCGCCGCGTGCGGCACCAGTGGGGTCGACCGCCATGGCGCCAGCGGCCGAGCGGCAGAGGCCACACGGGATTTAGCTGCTCTAGCGGTATACAGCCGCACGCTGGTATTTGAATTAACGGATATTTGAAGGAAGGGTCTACGCGGTCGCCATGGATCCCGCGCTCACCGCTCTCGCCGGCGGCTGGGCCGCCCTGTCCCTCTTGCAGGGCAGGGTCGAGGTGCGCGTCGAGCATTCGCTGCAGGCCCGGCACGGCCTGAGCATGCGGGAGTCATCGTTGCTGGAGGTGCCCAGCCGCCAGCACGACGGCCTCGGTGGGCGGCTGGCCGCATGGTCGGCTGGCCAACCCCGGCGGCCGTGCCTATCCGCGGAATCCCCGTGCACCCCATTGTTGACGGTGCTTACATCGCGCCCTATAGTCATGTGTACACCGCTTACATGACTAGTGAGGAGCCGGGCCATGTCTTCGGCGCAGAAGGACACCACCGTCAAGGTCGACCTGGGCGGCCGCACGGTCACCGTCCCCAAGGGGGGTCTGTACGACCGGTACCGGATGAACCCCGACCTGGATGAGATCGCCCGGGACCCCCGCGTCAGCGGGGTGGACTTCTTCCGGCAGCTGCCCAAGATCAAGGTCGACTCCCCGATCGGCCCCACGCTGACCCCGAACTTCTACTACAGCGTCTCGACCGCCCGGATCACCATGCTGGCGCCCTCCAGCGCGATCCGGACCCGGCTGCCCGGCGAGCTCGCGCCGCTGGAGATCGCCCCGGGCCTCGGGCTGATCTCGGTCATGTTCTTCCGCTACGACGTGTGCGACATCGACTTCTACACCGAGGCCGCCGTCGGCATCGCCGTGAAGCCCGCGCGGCACGGCAAGCTCGGATTCTTCGACCTCGTCGCCGGCCTCAAGAACGAACACCTCGACTCCTACGTGCTGTCCCTGCCGGTCAGCACGGAGATCGCCCAGGTCCGCGGCCACGACGGCTACGGCTTCCCCAAGTGGGTCACCGGCCTCGACGTCGACATCGACGAGCGCCGCACCACCGCCCGGGTCACCAACCACGCCGGCGGCCTCGACCTGTCGCTCCAGGCGACCACGCCGAAGCAGACCGCCCACCTGAGCGGCGACCGCGTCAGCTCGCTCACCTCCTACACGACGATCAACGGCGCATGGCACTCCACCCTGAGCCAGACCAACGTGCTGAACGCCGGCACGACGCGCCTGCCGCGTGACGTCCGCCTCCAGCTCGGCGAGGGCCGGATGTCCGACGACCTGCGCTCGCTCAAGCCGATGCGGACCATCCAGTTCGACGTGATGACCGAAGGCCAGCTCGCCCTCCACATGCCGGTCCCCACCTCGGTCCAGCGCCGGAACAAGTAGCAAGGAACCCTCGCCATGGCCATCGCACAAACCGCCAGCCCCACGGCCGCCCGCGCCCAGGGCCTGCCCGCCTCCATCACCCCGGCGCTGATCGAGCGGCTGACCGCACGGGTCTCCGCCGCACCGAACGCCGCGCGCGTCACCACCAGCACCCCGTACTCCGGCCACCCCCTGGGCGACTTCCCCATCTCCACCCCCGACGACGTCGAGGCCGCGTTCGCCCGCGCCCGCGCTGCCCAGGCCACCTGGGCGGCCACGCCGATCGCGGAGCGCAAGAGGATCATGCTGCGCTTCCACGACCTCGTCCTCGCCCGCCAGGAGGAGGCGCTCGACCTCATGCAGGCCGAGAACGGCAAGACCCGCCGCGACGCGTTCCTCGAAGTCGTCGACATCGGGATCGTCGCCCGCTACTACGCGCGCAACGCCGCCAAGTACCTGAGCCCAAAGCGCCGCCGCGGCGCGATCCCGCTGCTCACCCACACCACCGAACTGCGCCACCCCAAGGGCGTCGTCACGGTGATCTCCCCGTGGAACTACCCCCTGAGCATGGCCGCCAGCGACGCCATCGCCGCGCTCATGGCGGGCAACGCCGTCGTCCAGAAACCCGACACCCAGACCGCGCTCACCGCCCTGTGGTCGCTCGACCTGATGTACGAGGCGGGACTACCGGCCGACGTGTGGCAGATCGTGGTCGGCCGGGGCAGTGCCATCGGCGGCGCCCTGATGGCAGGCGCCGACTACATGATGTTCACCGGTTCCACCGCCAGCGGACGCCAGATCGCGAGCGACGCGGGCCGGCGCCTGATCGGGGCCTCCCTCGAACTCGGCGGCAAGAACCCGATGATCGTCCTGGACGACGCCGACATCGACAAGGCCGCCGCCGGCGCGGTCAACGCCTGCTTCCCCTCCGCCGGCCAGCTGTGCGTCTCCGTCGAGCGCCTCTACGTCGCCGAGTCCGTCCGCGAGAAGTTCGTCGCCGCGTTCGTCGAGCGCACGAAGAGGCTCAGGATCGGCGCCGCGTACGACTACAGCGTCGACGTCGGCTCCCTCACCACGCCGTCCCAGCTGGGGACCGTCACCGAACACGTCGACGACGCCGTGGCCAAGGGCGCCACCGTCCTGGCCGGCGGCAGGGCCCGCCCGGACCTCGGCCCCCTGTTCTACGAGCCGACCATCCTCACCGACGTCACCCCCGAGATGACGGTGTACGACCACGAGACCTTCGGCCCGGTCGTCTCCATCTACTCCTTCCGCCACGTCGAGGAGGCGATCGCACGGGCCAACGCCACGCCGTACGGCCTCAACGCCAGCGTCTGGTCCCGCAACGGGGCGCGCGGCCGAGCCGTCGCCGCCCGCGTGCACGCCGGCACCGTCAACGTCAACGAGGCCTTCGCCGCCGCGTGGGGAAGCATCGACGCGCCGATGGGCGGCATGGGCGACTCCGGACTCGGCCGCCGCCACGGCGCCGAGGGCATCCTCAAGTACACCGAGGCCCAGACCGTCGCCCACCAGCGCATCCAGGGCTTCTACCCGCCACAGCGCGTCAGCCCCGAGACCTGGGCCGCCCTGCTGACCGGCACGCTCAGGGCCATGAAGGCGTTCGGCGTCCGCTGAACAGTGTGGGGCCGCTCAGTCGCCGTGGAGCGCTGTCCTGAGGGCATCGATGGCGAGTTTGCGGGCGACGTTGGCGGCGCGGGTGTCGCGCAGGCTGTCCAGGAGCAGGAAGTCGTGGACCATGCCGGCCACGCGGACGGACGTGACGTCGACGCCGGCCTCGCGAAGCTTGTTGGCGTACTGCTCGCCCTCGTCGCGCAGGACATCGGCCTCATCGGTGATGACCAGGGTGGTGGGCAGCCCCCGCAGCAGCTCCAGTGGGGCCTGGAGTGGCGAGGCGTGCGGCTCGGCACGCTGGGCCGGGTCGGTGGTGTAGGCGTCCCAGAACCACTTCATCCCGTCGCGGGTGAGGTAGTAGCCCTCGGCGAACTGCAAGTAGGACGGGGTGTCGAAGTCGGCGTTGGTCACCGGGTAGAGCAGGACCTGGGCCTTGAGGCCGATGCCGCCGCGCTCCTTGTTCATCAGCGCGAAGACCGCGGACATGCAGCCGCCGACCGACTCCCCGGTGACCGCGATGCGCGAGGTGTCCAGGCCGTGTTCCGCACCGTGCTGGAGCACCCACTGGCCTACGGCGTAGTTCTGCTCCACCTGGGTGGGGTACCTGGCCTCCGGCGCGCGGTCGTAGACGGGGAAGACGCCCGCCGCGCCCGCGCCGACGGCGAGCTCCCGGAAGAGGCGGTCGTGGGTCTTGTCGTCGCCGAAGACCCAGCCCGCGCCGTGGATGTAGAACACCACGGGCAGCGGTCCGGTGACGCCCTTGGGGCGGATGATGCGGGTTCGCACGGTGCCCCACTCACCGGTGTCCACCTCGACCCACTCCTCGTCGACCTCGGGACGGGGCACGCTCGGGTCGGACTGCAGGCCGAGGAGGATCTCTCGGCCCTTCTCCGGCGGGACCTCGTAGAGCCGCGGGTGCGGATCGGTCGCGTCGCACAACTCCTTCGCGGCGGGCTCCAGGTACGGCGTGATCGGCGCAGGAAGCTCAGTCATCTTCTCTCCATGTCGCGGGCACACGTGTGCCGTGCTCGTGCGGCCTCACCGGCCGCGCCTGACGAACCCCCGGCCGAACCTCCCCTCCTCCTATCGTCGGATCCCGCGCGCGAGGCGCAACCTGTAGCCCTGGCCGCGGACCGCGGCTCTCACCGGGCGGGCGCCCACGGCGGCGCCGAAGATCGAGACAAACGGAACACGACGGCAGCCGTTCGGACGGACGGCCCCGTCATCACCCGGAAAGGCGAGAACATGACCCGTGCCCTCTTCGTCGTCACGGCGGCCGACCACTGGACGCTGAAGGACGGCACCAGGCACCCCACGGGCTACTGGGGCGAGGAACTGGCGATGCCGCACAAGATCTTCACCGAGGCCGGATGGGAGATCACCATCGCGACCCCCGGCGGGAAGCGACCCACCCTGGACAGGATCAGCATGGGCCGCACCGCCGGCCTTCCGGGCACCCTCCGCGAAGTCGCCGACTACCTCGCCACGATCCAGGACGCACTGGACGCCCCGGCCTCCCTCAGCGACGTGGATCCCGACGACTTCGACCTCGTCTTCTACCCCGGGGGACACGGCCCCATGGAAGATCTCTCCCACGACGAGGTCTCGGGAGCGCTCCTCACCAGGCAACTCGCCTCCGGCAGGCCGCTGGGTCTGCTGTGCCACGGCCCTGCCGCGCTGCTCGCGGCCAGGACCAACGACGGTTCCTGGCCCTTCGCCGGATACCGGATCACCGCGCTGTCCAACTTCGAGGAGAAGCTGAACAGCTTCGGCCGCAAGGCGTCCTGGTTCCTGGAGGACCGGCTGCGCGAGAGCGGGGCGCACTACGCCAAGGGAAAGCTCCCGCTCCTGCCCCACATCGAGGTCGACCGCACTCTCTACACCGGCCAGAACCCCGGCTCGGCCAAGCAGCTCGCCCACCGCATGGTGGCCGACCTGGCCCACTGACACGGGCGCGAGCCCGGTTCTTCAGGCCGGGATCGCGAACGGTCCGAACAAGCGGAGCAGAGTGGCGGACCGCGGTCCGCCACCCTGCTCCGGCTTCGGATCTGTGCTTCAGCTCTTCGGCGCTTTGGACGAGGCGAGCTGGCCGGGCATCTCCTCCATGGACGTCTGGGCGGGCCGGTAGCGCGCGTCCGGCGCACGACGGCTCTTGGCCCTGTCGCTGCGGAGGTCGAAGCCGATGTTGCGGCGCACGTACTCGCGCGGGAGTCCGATCACCGGCGCGAGGGCGACCGCGAGGGGCTCGGGAGCCGCTCGGCGCAGCAGCCCCGGCTCGGCCCCGTGAGCGGGAAGCAGCCTGCGGCCGAGGTCCACGATGTCGGTGGTCTCCGCCACGACGAGGTGGCGGCCCTCCGCCTCGGGCAGGGAGGCCGCCGTAAGGTGCGCGTACGCGGCCTCGCGGACGTCCACGACGGCCCGGGCGATGCGGGGTGCGCCGAAGCGGGCCCCGCCACTGGCCGTCTGGCCGGCGATGGCGAAGCTCTCGCTGGTGGGGTCGGGGGTGAGCGAGGGGCCGGTGTCGGTGGAGTTCCTTCGCTCAGTCGTTGACGAGGATGATCTTGCCGGTGTGTCCGCCCGCCTCCATGAGGCGGTGCGCCTCGGCGGCGTCGGCGAGCGGGAGGGCGCGGTCGACGACGAGCTTGACGGTCCCGTCCTCGATCATCGGCCAGACCCGTGCGCGCACCTCGGCGATGATCGCGGCCTTGTCGGCGGCGGGGCGGGTGCGCAGGGTGGTGCCGTGGACGGAGGCGCGCTTGAAGACCAGCTCGGCGAGGTTGAGCGGGGCCTCCAGGCCGTCCTGCAGGCCGATGACGACCAGGCGCCCGTCCGCTGCGAGGGAGCTGATGTTGCGCTGGAGGTACTGGCCCCCGATGACGTCGAGGATGACGTCGTAGGGTGCGTGCTCGGCGAAGTCCTCGGTGCGGTAGTCGACGGTGACGTCGGCGCCCAGCTCCCGGGCGCGGGCGGCCTTCTCCGGGCCGCCGACGGTGGTGACGACGCGGGCTCCGAGGGCCTTGGCGATCTGGATGGCGGCGGTGCCGATGCCGCCGGCGCCGCCGTGGACGAGGAGGCTCTCGCCGTGCTCCAGGCGAGCGGTCATGACGAGGTTGGACCACACCGTGGCGACGGCCTCGGGCAGGGCCGCCGCCTCGACGAGGCTGAGGCCCTTGGGGACGGGCAGGAGCTGGCCCGCGGGAACGGCGACCTTCTGGGCGTAGCCGCCGCCGGTGAGCAGGGCGCA
This sequence comes from Kitasatospora sp. NPDC001603, assembly GCF_040298365.1. Taxonomy (NCBI): domain Bacteria; kingdom Bacillati; phylum Actinomycetota; class Actinomycetes; order Kitasatosporales; family Streptomycetaceae; genus Kitasatospora; species Kitasatospora sp. NPDC001603. The sequence continues at coordinate 250,080 of NZ_JBEPAA010000002.1, read as the reverse complement.
GACCTCGTCGCCGATCTTCCAGCCGGTGACGCCTTCGCCGATGGCGCTGATGCGCCCCGACGCCTCCAGCCCGGGGTAGGGGGACGTGCCGGGGGCGAGGGGGTACAGGCCCCAGCGCTGCATGATGTCGGCCCGGTTGAGGGCGGTGGCGGCCACGTCGATGACGACTTCGCCCGCCGCGGGGGTCGGGTCCTCGACCTCGGTCCACTCCAGGACCTCAGGGCCGCCGAATTCCTTGATCGTTATTGCCTTCATGGTGCAAGTCCGTTCGCATGAGCCAAGAAATGTTTGCACTGCACACATTAGGCTCACTAAGTGTGCAGTGTCAACATCTACCCGCCTGGCTCGGCCACTGCTAGGCGTCGACCTGCTCGGCCGTCGCGGCCTTCGGCTGGGGCCGCCCAGGAGTCGCGGTCAGCAGTGCCTGGACGGCGGCTCGGACCTGGGCCGACACCGCCCCGGGGGTGGAGGTGTCCAGCTTCCCGTCCAGATGCAGGAAGGCCAGGCCGTGGACGACGGCCCACACGGCGGTGGACAGGGCCTCGGGGTCGGAGCCGGCGAAGACGCCGTGGACGATGCCGCGGACGTACTCCCAGATGGCGGCGGTCGCCGCGACCCGCTCCTCGCTCGTCGGATCACAGGGCTCGGCGAACATCACCCGGAACAACGCCGGACGCTCCAGGGCGAACCGGACATAGGCGACCGCGACCTCGGCGAGGTCCTCGGGCGTGCGCGGTGACGGGTGCGCCGCCGCCAGGTGGTCGGCGAGCTCGGCGTAGCCCTCGGCCGCGACCGCCGAGACGAGCGCGTCGCGGTCTGCGTAGTGGCGGTAGGGGGCGGTTGCCGACACCCCCGCCCGTCGAGCCACGGCCCGCAGGGACAGCCCGGCACTCCCGTCCTCCTCCAGGAGTTCCCGGGCGGCGCGCAGGCATGCGGCGCGCAGATCGCCGTGGTGGTACGAGGCACTCACTTGTGTCATGGGTCACTCTCTCCAATGTTTGCACCGCCTACATTATTGGCTTAATGTAAGCGATGTACACATCCTAGTCGATGGAAGAGGAAGAATCAGATGGCCAGCGAACTGTTCACGCCGCTGCCCCTGGGCTCCGGGGCGGTGCTGCCCAACCGGATCGCGAAGGCGGCCATGGAGGAGAACATGGCCGGCACCGGCCAGCTCCCGGACCAGCAGCTGGTCGGCCTGTACCGGCGCTGGGCCGCCGGCGGCACCGGGCTGCTGATCACCGGCAACGTCATGGTCCACGCCGAGGCCCTGACCGGCCCCGCAGGTGTCGTCCTGGACGAGGCCGCGCCCCTGGAGCCCTTCGCCGAGTGGGCGAAGGCGGGCAAGTCCGCCGGCGGGGCGATCTGGATGCAGATCAACCACCCCGGCCGCCAGGTCGCCTCCGACATGCCCGGCGTCGTCTGGGGACCGTCCGACCTCGGCGTCGACCTGGGCAAGCACAGCGGCCGCTTCGGCCGACCGAGCGCCATGACCGCCCAGCAGATCGAGGCCACCGTCAAGCGCTTCGCCGTCACGGCCGCGCGCGCCGAACAGGCCGGCTTCGACGGGGTGGAGATCCACGCCGCACACGGCTACCTGCTGTCGCAGTTCCTGTCACCCCTGGTCAACAAGCGCACCGACGCCTGGGGCGGCTCTCTGGAGAACCGGGCCAGGATGCTCCTGGACACCGTCCGCGCCGTCCGCGCCGCGGTCTCCCCGTCATTCACCGTCGCCGTGAAGCTCAACTCCGCCGACTTCCAGCGCGGCGGCTTCGACGCCGACGACGCACGCCAGGTGATCGAGTGGCTGTCCCTGCTCGACGTCGACCTGGTCGAACTCTCCGGCGGCAGCTACGAGAGCCCCGCCATGACCGGCCGAGCCACCGACACCCGCACGCAGGCCCGCGAGGCGTACTTCCTGGAGCTGGCCAAGGACCTGGTCACCACCAGCCCCGTCCCGCTGATGCTCACCGGCGGCATCACCCGGCACACCACCGCCGAACAGGTCCTCGCCAGCGGCGTCGCACTCGTCGGCATGGGCACCGCCCTCGCCGTCACCCCCGACCTCCCCAACCACTGGCTCAACGGCCGCGAGGCCGACCGCCAGATGCGACCGGTCACCTGGAAGGACAAGCCCCTCGCCTCAGCCGCCAGCATGGCCCAGGTCCGCCGCCAACTGCGCCGCATCGCCCGCGGCAGCAAGCCCAGGCCCGGCATCCACCCGGCGATCGCCCTGCTCGGGGAGCAGCGTCAGCAGCGCCGGGCCCTGCGCCGCTATCGTGCGTGGCTGCCCACGCGCCTGAAGGCCGCAGGCCACCGACACCCGTAGCAGCCGGCACGCATCCTGGTCTCCGCTGTCCGGCGTCAGGGGCCCAGGATGCATGCGTATGTGCCTTTCCGGCCGAAGCTGCCATGACGGATTTCAATCCGCGTCGGCGGGTCTGATGGCTTCGACGGGGTCAATGAGCATCAACGTGATGTCACCAGGAGCGGGCGGACAACTTCCCAGCATCGCGTCCTGGATCATGAGGAGTCGCCCCTACAGCCGGTGAAAAGCAGGGGCTACTCGTCAAAGGCAGCGCGCGTTCGCTCCCTGCGACGCTGAGCCCGAGGGCTGGGCCCGACCGTGGCGGTGAACTGACCGTGACGGGGCGTGCCCGGACGGCTTCGGATGCCGTTAGTCCTGGCATGAAGATCCTTTCCTTGCCGACCGCCGCTCTGCCCGCGGCCGTGAAACCGTTCACCTCGGCCGGTCCTGACGCTGCGCGTTCGGCGCGCCGGACGGCCCGGCGCGTGGCCGTGGCCATGGCCGTCATCAGCTCCCTGGTGCCCGTGGGTGTGGCCGGCCCCGTCCACGCGGCTGAAGTCGCGCAGGAGGCGGTGTTCGACAAGCCCGGCTCATACGTGTGGACTCACCCCGACGGATACGGGCAGATCACGATCTCGCTCTGGGGCGCCGGCGGCGGTGGCGCCGGTGGTGGCGGTGGTGGCGGTGGCTCTACCGGCGGCACCGGAGGTGGAGGCGGCGAGGGAGGGGGGCTGGCCGCGAACGCCGGTGGTGGTGGAGGCGGCGGTGGCGGCGGGGCAGGTGGTGGCGGCGGCGGTGGTGGCAGCGCCGGGGAGTTCGTCACCTGCACTATCACGGCAACCACACTGCTCATCCAGGTCGGCAGCGGCGGCCCCGGTGGCGCCGCAGGAGCCGGCAGGGGCGACACCGACCCGGGAGGCGCAGGCGGCAGCAGCTTGTTCCATCCCGGCGGATACGACGGCAGCACCGGGTGGACCGGCGATGCAGGTCGGCCCGGCAACGCCCCCGGGGAGCACGCCACGACCGTCCAGGGCCTCATCGAAAGGGGCGAGGACGAGTATGAAGACGACCCGGACGGGCCGTTCGTCAGTGCCCCTGGTGGAGAGGGTGGCGCTGCTGGGAAAGCCGGCAGCGCAGGCTCGGGCGGCGGAGGAGGCTGGGACGGCACGTTCGGCAAGGGCGCCCCAGGAACCGGCGGAGCCGGCGCGAACGCCCCGGGCACCGCGGGCACCGGCGGGAAGGCCAGCGCAACCAGGGCAACCTGCGAGGAGAGCTTCGAGTCCCTGCCCCACACCGCGACCCCGGGCGGCGACGGTACCCGCGGCACCCCCGGCACGGCCGGCGGCGCGGGTAGTGCCGGCAAGAGCGGTAAGGGCATCGAGAACAGCACGGTGAGCGGCGGCAGCGGCGGCACACCCGGGAACGGTGGCCAAGGAGGCAAGGGCGGCGCCGCCGTCTCCTCCGGCGGCAAGTCCTACGGCGCCGGAGGAGACGGCGGCGCGGGCGGCTCAGGCGGCAGTGGCGCCTCCGGCGGCCGCGGCGGCTGCTACAAGCCCAGCTTCGGCGGCGGCTCGAGCTGCATGAGCGGTGACCAGGGCGGTTACGGCCATCGCAGCCAATCCGGAGCCTCCGGCACCGCAGGCCACAGCGGAGCCGTCGTCATCACCTGGACCCCGACAGAGTGAGACACGGGGCGGGGTCGTGCCGCGCCGACAGCCCGGCACCGCCCCGCCACTACCAGCCGACAGATACCTCGCTGGACCAGCTCCCGTGCCCGTAGGCATGAGTGACAGATAGCCTGCCAAATCCTCGCCTGATGACGGTTTCTCTGCCAATTCGATGACAGGTATCGCGGCAGACACCCGGCACGTGCCCTGGTAGATGTGCATCAGTGGTGACAACTACCGCGCCCCGTCACACCCTGCGCCGACGCGCGATATCTGTCCCGTGCGCGAGCTGGTGGTCACCAAGATCCACACAGCCGATCCATGGTTCCTGAGTCGTGACGCGCTGGTTGGACCCTGGTCACGAGAGTGGGAACCGGTCCGACCGTCGCCGACGCGGAAGCGGTCCGGACGTGGCTCGCCCGGACGGTGAACCGACCGCGAGTGCGGACTCCGGCTCCCGCCGCCGGCGGCCGGGTCAGCGGCGGCTCTCGATCCGCAGGCCGCCCGTGGTCACCCGGCGGATGGGCTCGCTCACCAGCAGCTCGTGCGGCTGGCCGAGGGCGATCGCGCCCGCCGCGTCGAGCCGGGCCAGCTGGGCGTCCGTCAGCTCGACCGCCAGGGCGCCCAGGTTGTCCTCCAACTGGGCGCAGGTGCGGGCGCCGAGCAGCGTGGTCGTCACGCCCGGGTTCCGCAGCGTCCAGGCCAGCGCCACCTGGGCCGGAGTGTGCCCCACCTCGTCGGCCACCTCCCGGACCACCCCGGCCACGCCGAGGCTGCGTTCGGTGAGGGTTCCCAGGGCGAGGTTGTGGCTCCGGCGGGTGCTCCCGTCGGGGCCGGCGCCCGTCGCGCCCACGTCGTCCCGGCCGTACTTGCCGCTGAGCACCCCGCCGCCGAGCGGCGAGTACGGGACCACGCCCAGGCCCAGCTCCCGGGCCATCGGGATCAGGTCGCGCTCCGCGGTGCGTTCGATCAGGCTGTACTCGACCTGCAGCGCGACCAGCGGCGACCAGCCGCGCAGGTCCGCGATCGCCTGCATCCGGGACACCTGCCAGGCCGGGGTGTTGGAGATCGCCACGTACAGCACCTTGCCCTGCCGGACCAGGTCGTCCAGGCCGCGCAGCACCTCCTCCGCCGAGGTCCGGAAGTCCCAGACGTGCAGGTACAGCAGGTCGAGGTAGTCGGTGCCGAGCCGCCGCAGGCTGCCCTCCACCGAGCCGAACAGCGCCTTGCGGTGCCCGCCCCCGGAGTTCGGGTCGCCGGGGCGGCGCAGGGTCGAGTACTTGGTCGCCAGCACCAGGCGTTCGCGCTCCTCATGGGCGAACTCGCCCAGCAGGCGCTCGGAGCTGCCGTCGGTGTAGGTGTCGGCGGTGTCGAGGAGGTTGCCGCCGAGCCCGACGTAGCGGTCGAACAGTTTGCGGGCCTCGGCCCGTTCCGCGCCCCATCCCCATTCGGTGCCGAAGGTCGCGGTGCCCAGGGCCAGCGGTGAGACCCGCAGTCCCGAGCGGCCCAGCAGCCGGTAGTCGTCGAGGGCCAGTGCCATCGGGTTCTCCTGTGTTCGCGTGTGTTCGTGTTCCTTGCCGGGACCGAGTCTGTAGCGACGGCGGGTCCCGGATAAGGGAGGGACTTTCCTGGGAAGACCGGTCCCAGCCTGGCGGTTGGACCGGTCATGACGACCCGCACCATGGACACCACCGAGGAACTGGGCGCCTTCCTGCGCAGCAGGCGCGAACGGCTGGACCCGGACCGGCTGGGCCTGCCCGCGCACCGGCGGACCCGGCGAACGCCCGGACTGCGCCGCGAGGAGGTCGCCGAGCTGGCCGGAGTCAGCACCGACTACGTGGTCCGGCTGGAGCAGGGCCGGGGGCTACGGCCCTCCGCGGAGGTGCTGGCGGCACTGGCCCGGGCCCTGCGGCTGGCACCCGGAGAACGCGACTACCTCTTCGACCTGGCCGGACGGCGCCGCCCCGGCACCACCGGCGGGCCGGCCGCTGGTCCGGCGCCGTCGCTGGCCCACCTGGTCGACGACCTCTCCCCGCTACCCGCCGCGCTGCTGGACCACCGCTACGACCTGCTGGCCTGGAACCCCGAAATGGCCCGGCTGCTACCGGAGTTCGACGCCGTTCCGCCGGAGCGGCGGAACGCGATGTGGCTCTGCCTGCTGCACCCGCCGATGCGCGGCTTCTACGCCGACCGCGAGAGGGTGCTGCGGGACGGCGTCGCCCATCTGCGCGCGGCCTGGGCCGCCCACCCGCAGGACCGGGCACTGGCCGGGCTGATCGCCGAATTCACCGCGCAGGACGAGGACTTCGCCCGGCTCTGGGCCGAGCGGGAGGTCCGCGTCAACGGCCGCGGTCGCAAGCTGCTGCGGCACCCGGCCGCCGGGACGATCGCCGTCGACTTCGAGGTCCTGCTCCCGCTGGAGGACCCGGAGCTCCGGCTTCTGGTCTACCGCGGCGCGGACGACGAGAGCCGCGTAGCCCTGCACCGGCTGTGCGGCGGTGACGGGCGCCAGGAAGGCTGACAACTCACGGCTGGTGACAGGAAGCGTGACCACTTGCGCTGGATGGTGTCGACGCCGAGGTGGGTGAGGACGCCGTGCCCGCCGTTCTTCCCCCCGGACGTGCAAGGTGTCCCTGGACAAGCGCCGCCTGCGCCGCACCTTTCGGGCCCGGGCTACCGGAGGGTCGGGGCCACGCCTTCGGGCCCGGGCTACCGGAAGAGCGGCACGACCGTGATCGCTCCCGTCCGGGATCTCCCCCGCCGTGCGGACGGGCCCGCTGTTCGGCGGGGAGGTCTCCGTGCACAGCCCGGACGGCCGGCACGGACGCGACACCCGGCAGCCGTTCGACGTCGAGGTCGTCGAGCGGCTGCCGACGGAGGACCGCTACGACCGGCCCGGGCCCGCCGCGTCACCGGCGCAGCTGCGCGTTGAGCCGGGCGGCCTGCCGGGTGAGGTGGTCGCGTTCGGGCAGGGTGGGCGCCGACCGGGCGGCCTGGGCGTAGAGCCGTGCCGCGGTCGCCGGATCACCGTCGCGCTCGTGCAGGTACGCCGCGACGGCGGTGTACCGCGGCAGGGCGGGGTCGAGCTCCGCCAGGGCGGCCAGCCCCGCCCGGGCGCCGTCGGCCTCGCCCACCGCGACGGCCCGGTTGAGGCGTGCCACCGGGCTGTCGGTGAGCCGCACCAGCTCGTCGTACCACTCGACGATCTGCACCCAGTCGGTCTCCTCGGTGGTCCGGGCGTCGGCGTGGAGCGCGGCGACGGCCGCCTGGGCCTGGAACTCGCCCAGGCGGTCGCGGGCGAGGGCGGCCTGGAGCACGTCGACGCCCTCGGCGATCAGCCGGGTGTCCCACAGGCCGCGGTCCTGCTCGGCGAGCGGCACGAGCCTGCCGTCCGGGCTGGTCCGGGCCGGGCGCCGGGCGTGGTGGAGCAGCATCAGCGCCAACAGGCCCGCGACCTCCACGTGGTCGGTGCCGGCCGCCAGTTGGCGGGTCAGCCGGATCGCCTCGGCCGCGAGGTCGACGTCCCCGGAGTACCCCTCGTTGAAGACCAGGTAGAGCACCCGCAGCACGGTGGCGACGTCACCGGGCCGGTCGAAGCGGACGCCGGAGACGGTCCGCTTGGCCCGGCTGATCCGCTGGGCCATGGTCGCCTCCGGCACGAGGTAGGCCTGCGCGATCTGCCGCGTGGTCAGGCCGCCGACCGCGCGCAGAGTGAGCGCGACGGCGGAGACCGGCGTCAGGGACGGGTGCGCGCACAGGAAGTACAGCTGGAGCGTGTCGTCCACCGCCTCGCCCCGGTCGGGCACGGGCTCGGCCTCGACCAGGTCCTCGCGCCGCCGCCGGGAGGTGTCGGCCCGGACGGCGTCGAGGTACTTGCGCCAGGCCACCGTGACCAGCCAGCCCTTCGGGTCGCGCGGCGGGTCGTCCGGCCACCTGCGCACGGCCTCGACCAGGGCCTCCTGCACGGCGTCCTCGGCCGCCGCGAAGTCCGCTCCGCGACGGACGAGGACACCGATCACCGCGGGCACCAGGGCCCGGAGCAGTGCTTCGTTCACTCGGTGGCCGTGCACTTCTCGCCGTAGAACGGGCGCACCTCAAGCCACTCGTGGATCGGCTTGCCCCCCGCGCCCGGGGCCGCCGACAGCTCGCCGGCCAGCTCGACCGCGCGCTCGTAGGTCTCCACGTCGATCACCATCCAGCCGGCGATCAGGTCCTTGGTCTCCGCGAACGGACCGTCGGTGACCGGGGGCCGCCCCTCGCCGTCGTAGCGGACGAACGTGCCCTCCGGGGAGAGCGCCTGGCTGTCGACGAACTCGCCGGTGCCCTCCAGCCGGGCGGCGAAGTCACGCATGTACTGCACGTGGGCCGTCACCTCCTCCGGCTCCCACTGGTCCATCGGCACGTCGTTGACCGCCGCCGGCGCGCCCCGGTAGTGCTTGAGCAGCAGGTACTTGGCCATGGTGTTCTCCTTGGTGAGGTACGGCCCATTGTGGCCGTCTTCACCCCTGGGACGGAGCCGGGCGCGGGTTCTCGACACCCCTTCGCGAAATTCTTTCCGCGGACTTCGACGCCTTCGCGGCGCGGCCGGTTCGCGCCCGCCGTGCGCCGGCCGCCCACCGGTCCGTCCCGTACCGAGCCGGGCCCGGCACCGCTCGTCGGCGGCCCCCGCGCCCGCCGACGGCGACGCGTCCGGACGGGTGCCCCCGCGGGAGGAAGGGGCCGACGGCCGGTCCGGATCGTCGTCGACGTGGACCGGCCGTGGCGCCGCCCCCTCCTCCGGGGCTCAGCGCTCGCAGGCGACGCCGTCGCCGTCCGCGTCGAGCCCGGCGCGGTAGCCCGGGTCGCCCCGGTGCAGCGGTGCGGCGCCGGCGGCCTTCGCGGCGGCGCAGTTCTTGTAGTAGGCCGCCGCCGGGGCCTGGGTGGTGGGTTCCGGCTCGCTGGTGGGGGGCTTCGGGGTGGTCACCGGCGGCTTGGTCTCCGGGACCGGCGGCTTCGGCGGAGCCGGGGCGGCGGCGGGGGTGCTGGGCGCGACCGGGACGGGCGCGGGCACCGGGGGCGCGGTGGTCGGCACCGGGCTGGGTGCGGCGGGCGGCTCGGTGGCGGCGGGTTCGGGCGCGGCCGGGGCGGGCGGGGTGGTGGGCGCCGGCGGGGTGGTCCCGGCGGGCGGGGTGGTGGGCGCGGCCGGCTCGGCCGGGGCGGAGCTCACCGGGCCCGGGGGCTTGCTGTCCTGCTCGGCCTTGGAGTCGCCGGAGGCGCCGATCAAGATCAGCAGCCAGACGGCGGCCAGCACGGTGACGGCGAGCTTCGCGCCCTTGGTGAGCCGCTTGGAGCGCCACGCCCACAGTGCGCCGAGCGGCGGGAGCAGCCAGAGGGCGAGCACCCGCAGGGCTATCTGCCCCTTGGTGCGCGGGGGCAGGGGCGCCGCGGCGGGCGCGGGGGTGTGGACATGGGTCGAATTCACGCGGATTCCCCGGGTCAAGATCACAGGTGGTAGGCGCACATCGTGCCGCAACCGTGAACGGCTTCGACCGGTATTCCACACATCGGGCACCCCGGCCCCGGGAGTGGGCCCCGGGGCCGGGCGCTCCGTCAGTTGGCCACCCGCCCGGCCACCCGCCCGCCCGCCCGCGCGCCGCCTACGATTCGGCGGAGGTCCGGCGGGCGGCCGCCTCGTCCCGCAGCACGCTGTAGCGGATGCTGTCGCGCCACTGCCCGTCGCGGAACACCACGTTGCGCAGCACACCCTCCTGGGTGAACCCGGCCTTCTCCAGCGCGCGTTGCTCGGCGAAGTTCTCCGTCTCGGTGTCGGCCTCCACCCGCGCGACCGGCGAGTACGCGAACAGGTAGTCCACCAGCAGGATCTGGGCGCGAGTCCCGATGCCCCGCCCTCGCGATCCGGGGAGCAGCTGGATGCCCATGCTCCAGTAGTAGGAGCGCGGCACGACGTCCACCCGCCGCCAGCCGACGAACCCGTGGAACTCGCCGCCGGCCGCGACGGCCAGCTGTCCGCGGTCGTCGCCCAGCAGCCGGTTCTCGGCCCACCGCCGCCGCCAGGACCCGGGGTCGGTCCAGCCGAACCACTGGAACGTCCCGACCGCCTCCGGGTTCTGGACCAGTTCCTCCAGGGTGCCCAGCTCGCTCTCGGCCACGGGGCGCAGTGTCACATCGTCATATGGCATGCGGTGAAGTGTAGTTTCGACCGTCGGGGGCCGGAGAGGATCTTCACCGCAGGGTGGGCGGGAGCGGCGGGGCCCGCACCTGCTCCGTTTCGCTGAGGGGAGAGTCCGCCCCGGTCCGGAGCGACGATCAGTACAGTCCCGTCTCATGACGATGGTCACCACACGCACGGTCACCTATCCCGCCGACGGCCTGACGATGGCCGGGCACCTCGCGCTCCCCGCCGGGGTCGACCGCCGGCCCGCCGTCCTGCTCGGCCCCGAGGGGCCGGGCCTGAACGACTTCCAGCGCCGCCGGGCCGACGCCCTCGCCGAACTGGGCTACGTGGCACTCGCCTTCGACCTCCACGGCGGCGGACACTGGTTCACCGACCCGCAGGAGATGCTGGCCCGCGTGATGCCGCTGCTCGCCGACCCCGGCCGGATGCGGGGCATCGGCCACGCCGCCCTCGATGTGCTGCGTGCCGAACCGCGGACCGACCCCGACCGGATCGCCGCCATCGGCTACGGAACCGGCGGCGCGATCGCGCTGGAACTCGGACGCGACGGCGTCGACCTGCGGGCGATCGGAACGGTCAACGCACTGACCACGGGCCGCCCGGGCGAGGCCGCGCGGATCCGTTGCCCCGTGTGGGCCGGGGTCGGCTCGGAGGACCCGATCATGGCCGCCGGGCAACGGGACGCCTTCGCCGCCGAGATGCAGGCCGCCGGCGTCGACTGGCGCCTGGTGGTCTACGGCGGGGCCCTGCACGCCTTCCACCACCCGCCGGTCGACCAGAGCGTGGTCCCCGGCGTCGGCCACCACCCGCGGCACGCGCGGCGGGCCTGGCGCGACATCGTCGGCCTGCTCGCCGAGTGCCTGCCCGTGACGGAGTGAGCGGGCCGACCGGGACGCGCCCGCGGGAATGTCCGGACAGGCCGTCGCCCTACGACCAGGAGACCTGGGCCCGCGGACCGGCCGAACGGACATCCACCAGATCGAACCCGTCCTGCCGGCGGATCACATGACGGATGCCCTCCGAGGCCGAACTGCGGACGAACCCCACCCATCCGACGCCGGTCGCCTTCCGGAGGAGCCACTCCACCGCCTCCATCACCACCCCGAACTCGTCCTCGTGGACACCGGTGCGAAGGGTGAGCGCCCAGGGGGCGCTCCCCTCGGGGTCCGCCCGATCGACGGCACGGACCAGCAAGGCGGTGTCCGCACCGGCGAACGAGTGGCTCGCCGATCCTCCGTCGAACACCGGCCACGGCTCGTGGCCGGAGTCCTCCCAGTCGACGGCAGCATGCGTCGCCGGTGCCCGGTCGGCCTGACCCAGGAGCCATCTCACCTCCTGTACGACCGACGCCGGGAGGTCCGACGGGAGATCCACAGCCAGGAACAGGTCGTAGTAGTCGCTCACCCCCCGAACCTAGCCCCCACCACCGACACTCCCGGGTGTCGGACCGCACGCGGCCGTCGACCTGGGCGGCGACACGGACACCGTCGCCGCGGTGACCGGCGGGCTCGCGGGCGCCCGCTACGGGCTGGACGCGATCCCTGCCCGGTGGACCGCACCGCTGAACGTCCCGCTGCCGGGTTCCGGCGGACGGGTCCTGCTGCTGCCCGACCTTGTCGACCTGGCGCGCCGCCTCGGGGGGTGACCTCGCCCGAGTGCCCCCGGGGTCCCGATCGTGTCCGCGGAGCGCACCCGGGACCCCGGGGGCACTCACCCGGCAGGGGGAGGGAGATCGTTCCGGCGGCTGACGGCGCACCGCCACGGACGGTGCACCGTGGGGAACATGACGAGTGCCGAACGGACGATGAGGGCGCTCCCGAGCGCCCGGTGGCAACGGTGGCCGGGTTGGGTGGCCCGGGCCACCCTGCTGTGGGGGGTGCTGTACGCCGCCTTCGGCCTGGCGTGCGCGCTGAGCGGGACCTCCTTGCTCCCTCGCGGCGGTGACTCGGCCGCCGCCGCGCTGAGTTGGGCGGTCGTGGCGACAGGGACGCTGGCGACGACGGCGAGCGGAGCGGTGGTGCGGTACGGACTGCGGCCCGCGCTACGGGTCCTGCTCCTGGTGACCTGCGGGCTGGCGGGAGTCACCGCGTTCAGCCTGCTGATGGATGTGATCACGCTGCTGTTCGGTCAGGGCGTGGACCACCCGGCCGCCGCGGCGAACAAGGCCCTGGCAGCGGTCGGAGCGGGCCTGCTCGCGGCCACGGCCCGCTCCGACCGGGCCGGCGAAGCCACCGGTACCACCGGAATCGGCAGTACCGGCGGTACTGCTGTGCGGGCGCCGACCGCTGCGCCGCGGGCCGTCCAACTCGCCGCCTGGGCCGGGACACTGGCCTTTCTCCCGTACACGGCGATGAAGCTGGTCTGGGCGTCCGGCGGGACGTTCGCGGGACTCACCGGTGCGGAGACGCTCGCGATCTCGGAGCGGAACGGCGCCTCGGGCGTCTTCCTCACCCTGGAGTCCTGCGGCCTGGACCCCACCGCACTCCTGGCCGCGCTCGGCGTCTTCCTCCTCTGGGGCCTGGTCCGCCCGTGGGGACAGCTCTTCCCCCGCCCGCTGCCGTTCCTCCGCAGCCGGCGCGTGCCGCGCTGGCTCCCGCTCGCCCCGGCTCTGCTCGGCGCCGCCACGCTCGCCCCCTACGGCGTGGTGGGAGTCGGATACCTGGCCCTGGCCGCGGCCGGTGTGGTGACGATCCGGCCCGGTGACTTCCCCTCCTCGGGCGACGCGCTGCTGGTCGGCTGGATCGGGCTGGTCGCCTTCGCCGTCTACGGCCTCGCGCTGACCGTCGCGGCCCGCTCCTACTGGCTCCGGACGCGACCTGCCCGTCGGGCGGGTGTCGGCGCGGAGTGATCGGTGGCGTCCGGGCTCGGCCTCGGCAACGACGGTGTCGAGCGGCTGGACGAGCTGGTCTCGGTCGACGGCCTGTCTCCGCTGGAAGCGGCCGCGCGTCACCCGCACGCGTGGTGAGCCCGTACCCCACCCTCGACCCAGCACCTGCGGGACGAGCCCGCTCGGCAGCCGAGGAAGGACAGGTCACGATCGAGTAACGCGTCGGGCGCCGGTGCCGACGGCCCGCCCGAGGCGCCGTTCCGGGCGGTGCTCCGTCGGGCGAGCCCCCCCACGCACCACCTGGATCACCTGTCTCCTGCACGAAGCCCGCCGGTTGGCCGCCCGGCGGGCCGACAGCGAGCGGCACGCGGCGCTGTCACCCCCCTTCCTGCACTGGCTGTGCCAACGCGGCGGTGACACGCCCGCCGGCTGTGTCCCGGGCCCTCCGCGGAGCCGAGGCCGAATCGCTGCTCCTCCCGGCACTCCACCAACTCGCCGAGCACACCGTGACGGAGGTGTGGCACAGCCTGGTCGCATCACTCGCACCGGAGGAAGTGCCCACGCGTCAGCCCGTGCGAACCCCGGGTGCCGAGCTGCGGCGGGAGCTGCTGAACGCCTACCTGCGGGTCCACAACTCCCTTTCGCAGGAACGCCGGTGTCGCCATCTGGCGGCCCTACTGGCCGACGAGATCACCGGCGGCGGTGCCACCCCGGAGCTGGCGGACCACCTGGCCGACTGTCGCCCCTGCACCCGGGCGGCGGCGGAGCTGCGGGCCATCCACCACTGGGACGTCGCCGTGCTGCAGAAGTGCACCCTGCTCCGCCCCTGGGGCCCGACACCCCAGAAGCCGATCCGCCCCGACGGCACGATCCCCGTCGATCCGCCGGAGCGGCCCCCGGGGCCGCCGGGACGCGGCGAACCACCGACGACGCCCGGCGCGACGCGGACGCGGCGCGCCACGTCACGGGCGCGACGCGGCGCACCGCAGGCGGTGATCACCGCCCGGCTGGACGCCACGCGGTCCGTGCCGTCCGGTCGGCGGCGCCACCGCCGCAGCCCGACACCGTGGCAGGCCGGCGTGCAGGAACTGGCGATCGCCGAGGCGCCGTCCGTGCTCGGGCTGCGCCGAACCCCTCGGCGAGGCACCATCGATGGACCTCGCTCTGGCCACCGGCCGCGGCCCGCGATTCTCCCGGGACGAACGGCCCGGTCCTCGGATCAGAGCAGCTCTGATCATTCGATCGTCAGGTTATAGTGCGCACGTCAACATGCACGGGCAGGCCTCTGCGGGGCCGCCCTGACGTCGGATCACCTCCGCCGTCCCGAGGCAGGAACCGATACGACGTTGCCCAGAACGCGAGTTGCCGTCCCGGTCACGGCGCGGAGAGTCGAACTCACCCGCCCGGACACGGTGCACGGATCCGCGTTCCGCCGCCTCCGCGGCCCCGGCCGCCGGAGACCCCGCCGCCGCTCGGCCCCCGTCTGAGAGCGAAGCCGGCCGCTCACCCCTTACGTCACCGTCACCCGGCGCTCCTCGTGCGCCCGCGCTCTCCGAGAGGTCCGCCCCGCCATGGTCGACCCCCGCTTCAGCATCCTGTCCGAGGACTGCGCCGCCGAGCACGCCCCCGTCACCACCGCAGACGGTACGCACGCCACGGACCACCGCCGACACGAGGAAAGAGGAGCCGCCATGGCAACCGTCGGAGAGCGGCTGAGCAGCGCCCGGGTCCGGGCCTTCATCGGCCGCGACGAGGAGCTCGCCCACTTCGCGCGCGCCCTGGCCGGGGACCCGCAGGCGCCGTTCGCGTTCTACCTGTCCGGTCCGGGCGGCATCGGCAAGTCGACGCTGCTGCGCCGCCTCACGGACCACGCCCGCACGGCGGGACGGCCCCTGCTGGAGCTGGACGGCCGCTTCGTCAGCCGGGATCCGGCCGACTTCGAGCGCGCCGCCGCCTCCTTCCTGACCGCCCCCGGCACGGTGCTGTTCCTCGACTCCTTCGAGCACTGCCAGTGGCTGGAGAGCTGGCTGTGGCAGCGCTTCCTGCCCCGCGCCGCCGCCGACACCCTGGTGGTGCTGGCGGGCCGCCTCGCGCCCCAGCCGCAGTGGGCGGCCGATCCCGCCTGGGCCGGACTCCTCCACGTCAGCGAGCTGGGGCAGTTCACCGAGGAACAGGCCCGGAGCCTGCTCACCACCGCGCAGGTCCTGCCCGAACTGCGGGAGCGGGTGCTCCGCTTCGCCGGCGGCAACCCGCTGGCGCTCTCCCTGGCGGCCGCGTCCGGCATGGCGGACTGGACGAGGGAGGAGGTCTGGGCGCCCTCGGCGGACGTCCTGCGCACCCTGCTGTCGGGCCTGATCGGCGAGGTGCCGACGGCGGCCCACCGCCGCGCGCTGGAGCTGGCCGCCCAGGCCTACTCGACCTCCGAGGAGCTGCTCGCCGCCGTCCTGCCCGAGGAGGACGCCCACCCGCTCTTCACCTGGTTGCGCGACCTGCCGTTCATGGAGTCCACCCACCGCGGGCTCCACCCGCACGACGCCGCCCGCGAGACGCTGGCCGCCGACCTCCGCTGGCGGGCCCCCAACGCCTTCGTGACGATGCGCCGGCGGCTGGCCGAGGAGTACCTGCGCATCCTGCGGGAGGCCCCGGAGGAGCGGGTCTGGACCGTCACCGACGAGCTGTTCTACCTCTTCCGCGAGGGGGAGATGGTCGCCCGCCTGCGCACCTTCTCCCGCGAGGACGAGGTGCACGACCGGCCCCTCCACCCGGACGACCTCGACACGGTGCTGCGGATGGCCGAGCAGACCGAGGGCCCGGCCTCGGCGGAGCTCGTCCGCTACTGGGCGCGGCGCCAGCCGCAGGCCTTCAGCGTCTACCGCCTGGTGAGCACGGGCCGCACCGTGGCCTTCACGGTCCGCCTCGCCCTGCCCGCCCCCGCCGATCCGGAGGACCTGGCCGCCGACCCGGTCGTGGCGGCCGCCTGGGAGTACGCCCAGGCCGCCGGGCCGGTCCGGCCCGGCGAGCACATCGGCGTCAGCCGCTTCTCGGTCTACCCCGAGCGGTACCAGGTGCCCTCGCGCGTCATCGACCTCAGCAGCTCCCGCGCCCAGGCGGAGTCCGCCCGGGCCCGCGGCCGCGCCTACGGCTTCGCCGTCTGGCGGGACGCCGAGACGTGGTCGGCGCGCGTCAAGGGCAGCCTCGCCGACACCGGCGCCCGGCCGCGGGTCGGCGAGCACACCTACGGCCTGTTCGCGGTCGACTGGCGCCAGGTGCCCGTCGAGACCTGGCTCCGCCACTTCATAGCGGCCACCGCCGTGCCCACCCTGGCCGGGCCGTCGGGCGTCTCGCGCGCCGCGTTCGACCAGGCCGTCCGCGACGCCCTGACGCACTGGCGCGACGCGGGCGCCTTCGCCGCCTGCGCGCTGCTCCGCACCCGCCTGGCGGCCGACTTCGGCGAGCCCGTCGAGGAGTTGCGCGCCCTGCTGCGCGGGAGCGTCGACGACCTCGCCCGCGATCCGCGCGGTGTCCGCGCCCGCGACGCCGTGACCGCGGGCTACTTCTCCGGTGCGCCCACCCAGGAGGCCGCCGCCCGCCGGCTCGGCCTCCCCTACGGCACCTACCGGCGCCATCTACGGCAGGGGCTGGACCTGCTCAGTGAGGCGCTGTGGCGGCTGGAGCTGCACGGTCCCGGTCCCGAGTGAGGCGGCGCGAGCGCACACGTGTGCCGGCCGTCCCCCTCCCGGCACCGGCAGGAAGCGGCTGGTCACGGGCGCCGGACTGTGGTTCCATGCCGCGATGAGGAGTGAGAGCGGGTCCAACCCGGGCACCGCCCCGGGGGTCCGGTGTCGTGACGACCGTGACCTCGGTGCGTGCGTGCGGGTCCTGGCGGAGGTCCATGCGCGGGACGGCTACCCGGTGAACTGGCCCGAGGCGCCGACGTCATGGCTCACGCCCCCCGTCCTCATCGGCTCGTGGGTGGCGGAGCTGGGCGGCCGGATCGCCGGCCATGTCGTCCTGTCCCGCAGCGGCGCGGGCGACGCGGCGCCGGGGCTCTGGAGCGCTCGGGCGGGGGTGGGCGTCGACGGGACGGCGGTGGTCAGCCGGCTGTTCGTCGCCCCGTCCGCCCGTGGCCGCGGGATCGGCGCGCTGCTGATGGCGCGGGCGGCCGAGGAGGCCCGGGCCCGCGCTCTGCACCCGGTGCTCGACGTGGTGGCGTCCGACACCGCCGCGGCCGCGCTCTACGAGCGCCTCGGCTGGCGGCTGCTGGCCACGGTCGAACAGCGCTGGAGC
Source organism: Kitasatospora sp. NPDC001603 (assembly GCF_040298365.1). Taxonomy (NCBI): domain Bacteria; kingdom Bacillati; phylum Actinomycetota; class Actinomycetes; order Kitasatosporales; family Streptomycetaceae; genus Kitasatospora; species Kitasatospora sp. NPDC001603. The sequence continues at coordinate 232,816 of NZ_JBEPAA010000002.1, read as the reverse complement.
CCGGAGCAGCTGGTCGCCGTCCGCTGCTACGCCGCCCCGTAGCGCGCGGCGACGGCGGAGGCTCTGCCCGGCCGCGAGGAGGCCCGGGCGAGCCCCGGTCTCACCGGCCGTAGGCCGTGTCGATGTGGGCGAGCACCGCGGCGGCGCCGTCCTCCGTGGCGATCCGCCGGGCGAGTTCGGCCGCGCGGCTCCGGTGGACCGGCTCGGTCGTACAGGCCGTGATCGCGGTCCCGAGGGCTTCGGCGCTCAGCTCCTCGAACGGCAGCACCAGCGGGGCGACGCCCAGCCGGTGCAGCCGGTCCGCCCAGAAGGGCTGGTCGGCCATGACGGGGACCGGTACGGCCGGTACCCCGGCGCGCAGCCCCGCCCCGGTGGTACCCGCTCCGGCGTGGTGGACGACGGCGGCCGTGCGGGGGAAGAGCCAGTCGTGCGGTACGTCGCCGATGGCGAGGACGTCGTCGCCACCGCCGCCGAGGTCGGCCCAGCCCGCCTGGACCACCGCGCGCACCCCCGCCCGCTTCACCGCCGCGGCCACCAGGTCGCTGAGCCGTTCCCCGTGACCCGGGGCCATGCTGCCGAACCCGATGAACACCGGTGGCGGCCCGGCCTGGAGGAAGTCGGCCAGCTCGGCCGGGGGCCGCCAGCCGTCCGGCCGGGCCGGCCACCAGTAGCCCGGGACCTCGACCCGGGTCGGCCAGTCCGCCGGGCGCGGCAGCACGGAGGGGCTGAAGCCGGCGAAGACCGGGCCGCGGTCGGCCTCCGACGGTGCCGGTGCCGCTTCGGGCAGCCCGAGGCGGGCCCGCAGCCGGGTGGCGGCGCCCGCGAAGAGCTGGTCCCGGCGGCGCACCACGTCGTGGCCCGCGGCCAGGTTGCCCTCCGGTCCCAGGCCGTCGGCGTCCGTCGCACCGGGCAGCGCGAACTCCCGGGTGGCGAACGCCGGTACGAGGTGGGTTTCGAGGACGGGCACGCCGAGCGCCTCCCCGGCCGTCTCGCTCAGCGGAGCCGGGGCGAAGGCGGTGAGCACCAGGTCGGTACCGTCCGCCACGGCCCGCTCCACACCGTCGGCGAGCCCGTCCACGTACGCCCTCGTCAGCGCCCGGGCCTCCGCCCGCGACGCCGCCCGGGACCAGCCGCGGATCAGCTCCTCCGGGTCCCCCGGCAGCGGCCGGTACCCGAGGCCGCACCCGCCGACGAGTGCGGCGAAGGCCGGATGGGCCGCCACGGCGACCTCGTGTCCGGCGTCCAGCAGGCGTCGCCCCAGGCCGGTGAACGGTGCGACGTCGCCGCGCGACCCGGCGGTGATGATCAGAATCCGCATGCCGCGATTCTCCCCGACGGGCGGCGCCCCGTTCACCCTTCCCGGGAGCCCACCAGCCGCTCCGGGCGGGCGGCGGTACCGGCACCTCTCGTCGGCTGACCGGCCCGCGGGTTTCCCGGGGAGCGGCGAGCCGGGAGAATGCGGGCATGGTGATCACGGCGCGCGCCCTCAACCGCTCGACCCTCGCCCGGCAGTTGCTGCTGGCGCGGGAGCCGATCGACGCCGCCGACGCGGTGCGGCGGGTGGTCGCCCTCCAGGCGCAGGAGCCCGCCTCGCCCTACCTGGCACTGTGGAACCGGATCAGCGGATTCGACCCGGCCGGACTCGACAGCGCCGTGGCCGGGCTGCGGGTGGTGCGGTCGACGCTGATGCGGATCACGCTGCACCTGGTCCACAGCGAGGACTACCGGGCCTTCCGCGAGGCCGTGGAGCCGACCCTGCGCGCCTCCAGGCTCGGCGACGCGCGCTTCACGGCGTCCGGGCTGACCGCCGCCGACGCCGACGCCCTGCTTCCCGAGCTGCTGGACTTCGCCGACCGGCCGCGGACCGGCGCCGAGGCCCAGGCCTGGCTCGGCGAACGCCGCGGCACACCGGTCGAGCTCCCGGCGTGGCGGATGCTGCGGCAGTACGCGCCGCTGTGGCACGTGCCCGCCGGCGGGCCCTGGTCGTTCGCCCCCCGGCCGTCGTACGTCGCCGCCGCCACGCGGCCGGTGCTGACCGACCCCCACGCCGTCCTCGACAGCACGGGGCCGCTGATCCGCCGCTACCTGGAGGGCTTCGGCCCGGCCTCGGTGGCGGACATGGCGCAGTTCGCCATGATCCAACGGGCCCGCGTCAGAAGGGCCGTACAGGCACTCGGCGACGAACTCGAAGAGCTGGAGGGCCCCGACGGCACGGTGCTGTTCGACCTCCCCGGCGCGCCCCGGCCGGACGAGGACACCCCGGCGCCGCCCAGGCTCCTGCCGATGTGGGACAGCACCCTGCTGGTCTACGCCGACCGCAGCCGGGTCCTCCCGGCCGCCTACCGCAAGCTGGTGATCCGGGTGAACGGGGACGTGCTGCCGACCCTGCTGGTCGACGGCCACGTCGCCGGCGTCTGGCGGAGCGTCGACGCGGGGATCGAGGCCACCGCCTTCCACCCCCTCCCGGAGGAGGTCTGGGAGGCGCTGGCCGCGGAGGCCGGTGCGCTGTTCGCCTTCCTCGCCGACCGCGACCCGCGGGTCTACCGGCGCTACGACCACTGGTGGGCCAAGGGCCTGCCCGCCGCCGAGACGCGTCTGCTCACACCGGCCTGATGCCGTCTGATCCATCGGTCCACATTGAGCGCATGATCCGTCACTGAGGAGGCCGGAACCCTGCCGGCGACCTGACGCCGCCCCCGCACCCGCACCTGTTTCCGGCCGAGGCCCAGGCCCAGGCCCAGTCCCAGGCCCAGTCCCAGTCCCAGGCCGAGGCCGAGGCCGAGGCCGACGAAAAACGGCTTGCCTTCGAGCGGTGACCTCGATCAGGATCGCCCGCATGGACCTGTAACGGCTGCCACGTAGCGAGAACCACCCTGTCGCGCGATCGATCTCGGAGCCTGATGGCTCGGCCCCGAGGCGATCAGTCGCGCCCGCGTGTGCATCCGTCAGATCCAGGAGCCGCAGCACCGCCTGCGAGAGCTCCTGCCGAGTCCTGAAAGCAATCACCTCCATGCATACCGACCGCAAGGCCCTGTGGGCCGTGCGCCAGTCCGCCCTGCCCACCATCGTGCGCCAGTGCCCGGACTGCTACAGCACGCGTCACCGCCCCTCGGGCAAGATCCGCGTCAACGCGAACGGCAAACTCCTCGACGTCTGGCTCCTCCTGAGCTGCGCGGGGTGCGACCGGACGTCCAAGGTGCCCGTCCACGAGCGCGTCCACGTCTCGTCGCTGGAGCCTGCCCGCCGGGTGGCGTACGAGACCAATGACCCCGCCGTGGTGCGGGAGTTGACGATCAGTGCGGCACTCGCCGCGAAGACCGGATACCGCCTCGACTGGACCGGCACCTGGGGCCTGGAGACCCGCACGCCCCTCTACGCGCTCGACGACCCGACCCCGCTCAGGGTGCTGGTCACCTTCGAGCTGCCCGCGCCGATCCGCGTCGAGCGGCTCCTCGCGCTCGGGCTCGGGCTGAGCCGCGCGCGGATCCGGCGCATGCTCGGGGACGGGCGCATCCACCTGCCACCGGCCCTGGGCGCCAAGGCGCACCGGGACTTCGAACTCACGATCCACCGTCCCGGCTCCGTCGACGTGGCGAAGCCCGCGACGCTCCTCGACACCCCCACGCCGATCGGCGCGCGCACTGCTCCGCACCCTCTCGGAGCGCTCGACACGGCGCGGCAGCTGTCGCGGTCGGCGGGAGCGTAGGAGAGAACCGGTGAGGCCTCCCTTCGAGTCGTCGGGAGGCCCCACCGCCGCGGCACCCGACCGGGCGCCACCGTTGCCTCCCCGCAGCACCCCTGGGTCGCCCCGTCGCGTGCCCCCGCAGGTTCTCCCGGACCAGTGTCCCGGGACGACCGTGCCCGGAGGCGTTGGCAGTCGTTGTCGAAACCGTCGACCCATTTCCACACGAAGGCAGGCGGACACCGTGACCGACATCGACTGGGACCACCCCAAGGACCCCGCGCCGGGCACCTGGCAGCTGGACCACGTCAAGCAGTACGTGGGCTCGAACGGCGCCGAGGGGCAGCACTGGAAGGGCACCCAGACCCTCCTGCTGACCACCGTCGGCCGGGTCTCCGGGCAGGCCGTCCGCACGCCGCTCATCTACGGCGAGGACGGCGGCCGCTACCTCGTCGTCGCCTCCAAGGGCGGGGCCGACGACGCGCCCCTGTGGTACCGGAACCTGACGGCCGACCCCCGGGTCCGCGTCCAGGTCGGCCCGACGATCGTCCAGGGCACCGCGCGCACCGCCACCGCCGCGGAGCGGGCCGCCTTCTGGCCGGTCATGGTGGGCCACTGGCCCGCGTACGACGAGTACCAGGCCAAGACCGACCGCGAGATCCCGATCGTGGTCATCGACCCCGCCTGACCGGCGCGCGTGGAGCGCACCGCGGGCGGGCGGGTGGCCCCCGGTGCGCCCCACGCCCACCGCGGGCCGAACCGGGCTCGACGTCCGCACCGGCTCCGGGCCGGCGCCACCCTCACCCGGGTGGCCGCCGGTGGATCGGTACTGTGGCCGGACACCCCGTCGAGAGGCGCCCTCCCCATGGCCAAGAACGCCGCCGAACCACGTGCCGCGGCTCGCAAGCCCCTGCTGCAGCTGACCGGCGTCAGCCGCTCGTACGGCGAGCGGGAGGTGCTGCACCCCGTGAGCCTGTCGCTGGCCGCCGGAGAGTGCGTGGCACTGCTCGGCCACAACGGATCGGGCAAGTCGACCCTGCTCAGGGTCGCGGCCGGACGCGACGCCCCCAGCAAGGGCACCGTGGTCTTCGACGGCATCCCGATGGACGAGAACGACCCCCGGGTCCGGGCCCGGGTGGCGGTGGTCGGCGACACCGTCGCCTGCTACCCCGACCTGACCGTCCGCGAGCACCTGCTCCTGGTCGCGGTCGCGCACGGGGTCGCCGACGCGCCCGACTGGGTCTCCCAGGTACTGACCGACCGGATGCTCACGGCACGGGCCGACGCGCTGCCCTCGGCCCTCTCCTCCGGACAGATGCAGGCCCTGCTGCTGGCGTGCGCGCTGGTGCGCCCGCGCGACCTGCTGCTGCTGGACGAGCCCGAGCAGCGGCTCGACCCGGACGCCCGCCGCCACCTCGCCGACCTGCTCAGGGCGGAGCTGGCCGACGGCGTCGCGGTGCTCCTGGTCACCCACCACACCGACCTCGCCCTGGACGTGGCGGACCGGGTGGTGGTGCTGGAGGACGGCAAGATCCTGAAGCAGGGCGCGACCCGCAAGGTCCTGGCAGCGGATCTCGCGACCCGCACCGCCGCCGGCTCGGCGGGTGCCCGGTGACCACGACCCACCCGGAGGCCGACCGCGACCTCGCCGTCGAGGCCTGGACGGACGACGACGACTGGACCGACGAGACGCTCGCCCTGCTCCGCGCCCTGCGGGCCCCCCACCGGCGCAACCGTGCCAAGTCGGTCGGCTTCGCGGTCTACTGCGTGGTCCTCATCCTGATCATCTGGGGCGGCGTGCCCAGCCTCGGCCTGTTCCTCCAGGCCTCCATGGGCGCCGACTACACCGGCCACGGCGGTGATCTGCTCGCCGCCATGCCCGCCGGGATCACCGCGATCGGGCTGCTCACCTTCGTCCTGCTGGTCCGGGACGGCCTGTGGCGCGGCCCGGTGGTGCCGCCCCGGGCGGCGACCGACTGGCTGCTGATCCACCCCGTCCGGCCCCGCCCGGTGCTCCGCCCGTGGTTCTGGCTGTCCTGCGCCGTGGCCGCCTTCCCCGGCCTGGTGGCGGCGGTCGGCGGCATGGTCGCGCTCGGGCTGACCGTTCGGGTCGGCCTGCCGGCCGCGCTCGGCTGGTGCCTGCTCGGGGGGCTCTGCGTACCGCTGCTGGCCACCTGCGCCGCGCTGGTCGTGGAGCGCAGTGACCGCACCGCCCGCTGGGTGCGCCGGCTCACTCCGTACCTGACCGTGCTGATCATCGCGCTGGCCGGCCAGAGCGCGCTGGCCGTCGCCGGACACCCGGTGCACTGGCTGGAGCTGGTCGAGCTGTGGTCGGGGCCGTGGGGCTGGGCCGCGATCGCCGCCCTGGCGCCGACGCCGGCCGCCGCGGCGGGCGGCTGGGCGGCCGCCGCACTGCTGTTGCTGTCGACCGTCGCCGCCCTGGCGCTCGCCGACCGGGCCGCCGCGACGGTGCCACTGGCCCGGCTGCGGGAGCGGGCCAGGACGGCCGCCGGGGTGCTGGCCGCGCTCCGCACGGTCGAGCTGCGCAGCGCACGACTGGCCGTGAACAGCGCCAACGGCAGCGACCGGCAGCGCAGGCTCCGGCTGCCGGCGCCCCGGCGGGCGTGGCAGGTCGTGCCGTGGCGGGACACCCTCGCCCTGCTGCGCTCGCCCGCCCGGCTGGGCCGCGCGGTGGTGCTGGCGGTGCCCGCGCTGCTCTGCGCCGTCCTCGCGCACGGCGCCACCGGTGGGCTGTCCTGGCTGACCACCGCCGCCGCCCTGGTCTTCGGCTACCTGGCGGTGGCACAGCTGCTGGAGCCGGCCCGGATCGAGACGGACGACGTCCGGCGGGCCTCCTGGTCGCCCTATCCGTTCGCCCCCCTGATGCTGCGCCACGCGATCGTCCCGACCGTGGCCGGGCTCCTGCTGGGGCTGGCCTGCGCCGGGGCGCTGCTGGCCGCGGGCAGCGGCCCGGCCGCCTGGCTCGCCCCGGCCTCCGCGCCGGCACTGGTCGCCGCGGGGCTGGTGAACGCCTGCCGCGGGGTGCTGCGCAAGGACCTGATGCTGTCCCCGGCCCAGGGCGCGGGCGGCGGGACGGGCCCGCTGCTGTTCGCCGCCTGGTACGCGGCCGGGCCTGCCGTGGCGGTGGCGGTGCTGACGCCGATGTTCTCCACCGCCCTGCGCGGCGGGACGGCCGTCCCGGTCGGCAAGGCCGCCCTGATGGCGGTGGTGGTCGCCGTCCTGCTCCTGCGCTGGGCGCAGGCCAGGGCGACGAAGATGAGCAAGGCCCGCCCGGGGACGAGCGCTCCCTAGCCCCGTCCGTACGTCGCGGGTCGTCGCTCCGGACACGTCGGCGCACCACCACCCGGGCCGCTCGCCCTCACGACCACCGAGCCGCCGCCCACCGAGCCGCCGCCCACCGAGCCCGCGCCCCACCCCTGCCCCCGGCCCAGCCCCGGTCAGGCAGGGGTGCTGTGGAACTGGCGGGCGAGGTAGTTGGACCAGGTCTGGTGGAAGGTGGTGGCCAGTCGGGAGTCGGGGGCGAAGAGGTCGAAGGCGTGATACGCGCCGGGGTAGAGGTGGAGCTCGACGGGGACGCCGTGGGCGCGCAGCCGGGTGGCGTAGTCGAGATCCTCGTCGCGGAAGCAGTCGAGGTCACCGACGGCGATGAACGTGGGCGGCAGGGCGCCGAGGTCGGCGGCGCGGGAGGGGGCCGCGTACGGGCAGACGTCGTCGGTGCCGGCGCGGTCGCCCAGGATCGCCTTCCAGGCCAGCAGATTGGTCGAGCGGTCCCAGATGCCGATGTCGGTGATCTCGTGACTCGACGCGGTCCGGTTGCGGTCGTCGAGCATGGGATACGTAAAGGACTGGAACAGGGGCGCCGCGCCGCCGCGGTCACGGACCAGGAGGGTGGTGGCCGCCGCGATGCCGCCGCCGCCGCTCTGGCCCGCGATGCCGATTCTGGCGCTGTCCAGACCCAGGGCGTCCGCCTCGCGGCCGAGCCACTGGTAGGCGGTGAAGCCGTCCTCGGCGGCGCCGGGGGCGGGTGTCTCCGGAGCGAGCCGGTAGTCGACCACGGCGACGGCACAGCCGAGGCTCGCGCCCAGCCGCTTGAGCCACGGGTCGTCCTGGGCGGCGAAGCCGAGCACCTGCCCGCCGCCGTGGAACCAGAGCAGCACCGGCAGCGGTCCCGGCGCGGCCGTCGGCCGCAGCAGGCGTACCGGCACGTCGGGGCCGTCCGCCCGGCTCACGAGATGCTCCTCGACGGTGACGGACCGGTCGCCGGGCAGGCTGTCGGCGGCCGACTCGGCCTGGGCCCGGAACGCCGCGCGCGTCGCGGCGAGGTCCGTCAGGTCGAACGCGCCGTTGGGGGTCATGGGGACGCCGTCGAGGGCCAGGCTCAGCTCCCGGTCCATCAGCTGACGGGAAACGGGCATGGTGGCGCGTACGTTCATGGTGGTGCCTACTTTCAGGGGGGGGAGGGATCAGGGACGGAACGCGTCGATGACGACCACACCGGTGGGCCCGTACGTCTCCAGGGACTCCAGGACCCCGCTCGCCTCGTGGAGGCCGACGGTGCGCGAGACGATGCGGCCGGGGCTGAGGCGGCCGGCGGCGATCATGTTCAGCATCGTGCCGAAGCGCTGGCCCTGCATGCCGAAGGCGCTCAGGAACTCCAGCTCCTTGACCATCATGACGTCGATCGGCAGCGCGACCTCCCCCCTCTCCGCGGCCGTGGTGTGGCCGAGTTGGAGGTGGCGGCCGCGGGTGCGCAGGGACAGCACAGAGTTCCGGCAGGCGGCGGCGATGCCCACGGCGTCGACCGACACGTGTGCGCCACCACCGGTGAGGGTCCGCACCGCCTCGGCGGGGTCGTCCGCCGCCGCGTTGACGGTGTGGACCGCGCCGAGCGCTCGGGCGGCGTCCAGCTTCTCCTCGGTGATGTCGATCGCGATGACGTTGGCTCCGGTGGCCGCGGCGATCTCCACCGTCGACAGCCCCATGCCGCCCCCGGCCCCGTACACCGCGACCCACTCACCGCCGCGGACCCGCGCCTGGTCGACGACCCCGTGGAAGGCCGTCATGTAGCGGCAGGCCAGCGCGGCGACGTCCACGAAGCCGACGCCCTCCGGCACCGCGACCAGGTTGACGTCGGCGAAGCGGACCATGACGTACTCGGCGAAGGCGCCCCAGTAGGACACCCCGGGAACGAGCGAGTCCACGTGCTCGCAGACGTGCTGGTTGCCGCTGCGGCACATCTCGCACGAGCCCTCGCCGGGATTCATCGGGAAGATGACGCGGTCCCCCTCCCGCCACCCCCGCACCTCGCGGCCGACCTCCACGACGGTGCCCGCGAACTCGTGGCCGAGGACGAACGGGGCCTCGACCCGCGGGCCGCCCGTCCAGAACTCGCCGGCCCACAGGGCCCAGTCGGTCCGGCAGATGCCGTTCGCGCCGACGCGGAGGATCGCGCCGTCCGGCGGGCAGACGGGATCGGGCACGTCGCGGAGGACGAGCGGCTGGTGGAGTTCCTCGATGACTGCGGCACGCATGGCGCGGCCTCCTCGTGCGATGGAGAGATGTGGCGGGGTGCGGAGAGATGTGGCGGGGTGCGGCGGACAACGGAGCACGTTCGACGCCGTGTCCACCGGTTCAAGCGGTGGACCAGAAGCTAGCCGCTTGTCCGGAACCGTGTCAACCGCTTAAAGTGGTGGACATGGATGACAAGGACGGCCGCGCCGGACGCCAGCGCGCCAAGGCCGACTTCCGCTTCGACGACGCGCGGCTGTGCTTCGCCTTCGCCGGCACCCTGGCCGACCGCGGCACGGACACGCCCTTCGAACGACTGGCCCGGCCCGAGGACTTGAGCCGCTGGGCGGTGCAGAGCGCCTGCGCGACGACGCCGCCCCCCTGCACCGAGGCCGACCTGGGCCGGGCCAGGCACCTGCGCGAGGCGATCCAGCGGACCGGCCGCGCCCTGGCGGACACCGTCCCGCCCGCCCCCGAGGACATCGCGCTCGTCAATCGCGCCGCCGCCGAACCGGCCTCGGTCCCCGAGCTCGCCCCCGACGGGAGCACCGTGCGCTGGCACGGCGACGCGGTCACCTCGGTGCTCTCGATGGTCGCCCGGGATCTGATCGACCTCTGCGCGTCCGACCACCGCACCCGGGTCCGCATCTGCGGGAACCCCGACTGCGGCGTCCCCTTCGTCGACGCCTCCCGCGCGGGCGCCCGCCGCTGGTGCTCGATGAAGACCTGCGGCGCCCTCGTCAAGAAGCGCGCCTACCGGGCCAGGCTGCACACACCCACCGACGGCGCCTGAACGGTGCTCGCCCCGGGGCGCGGGCGCGCCGACGGCCCCGCGCGCACCGGGCGGGCCGTCGGCCGCCCGGGTCACCATCTGTCCGGCTCCGCTGCCGGACACATCCGCTCCGCGGCACCGGATCCCCGTCCCGGTCGCGCCCCCGGGGCGCCCCGGGGCCGTCGCGTGCCGTCCCGACCCGGTCCGGCGCCAGGCGACGCCGGACCGGACGCACGGGTGTGATCACCGTGCCGGACGTGCGGTCGGTCCGCCGGCTGCCCCGAGAGCCCCGGCGTCCGGGGCAGCCGGTCCAAGCCCCTGCCCCGGCCTAGGAGGTGACGTCCAGCGGGCGCAGGAAACGGCGCTCGTACCGCTTGATGCAGCCGGTGCTCCGGGCCAGTTCGAAGGCGGCCTGGCACTCCGGGTCGGTCATGCTGTCCGTGCGGTACCGCTCGTACGCGGCGAAGCCGGGAAAGGAGAAGAGGGCGTAGGCGATGTCGCTGTCTCCCTCGCTCGGCAGGAAGTAGCCGTGGTGCGTCCCGCCGAACCGGTTGACGAGCCCGACCCAGCGGCGGCCGTACTCCTCGAAGTCCGCCAGCTTGTCGGCGTCGATCTCGTACTTCAGATGAATGGTGATCATGCCCCCATGAAAGCGGCCGCGCCGACCCGAACGCAACGGGCGGCGAGGTCCTCGACCAGATCGAAGCGCCCCCCCACGAGCTGGAGGTGCCGGCCTACGCCCGATGGCCCGGAATCGGCCGACGACTCGGTCCGTCCGATCGGGTGCGCTGGCAAGTGAACTACCGCTTCAGCAGCGCGGCGGGGATGCAGGACTGGTCGTACTGGCTGGACACCTTCAACATCGCCTACGGCCCTGCGGACGCCGACGTGTTCCTGTCGGCACCGCCCGTCCTCGTCGACGAGTGCGGGCCGCTGCGCTAGCGCCAACGCGTCGCTCCGCCGTCTGACCTGCGGCGCAGCCGGTGCGGCCGGGTGACGGCGGGCGGCGGGGGGCTCCGCCGTCGAGGCACCCAGGTGCGGTGTTGTCATGTCCCCCGGCCCCTTTGCCTCGGACGCTTCACGACAGCCAAGGGAAGCTTATACATCAGCGTCTGCCATGCTGGATTCCTTATGGCGAGGCATCGCGCGGCGGCCGCGGTGCCGCTCGGAGTCGATGTGAGGGTGTGGCGATGCGGACGATCGGCCTGATCGGTGGGATGAGCTGGGAGTCGACGGCGGAGTACTACCGGTTGTTGAACGAGTTCACGCGGGAGCGCCTCGGCGGACTCCACTCGGCGCGGTGCGTGATCTATTCGGTGGACTTCGCGGAGATCGAGCGGTTGCAGGTGCAGGGCCATTGGACGGAGGCCGGCGAGATCCTGGCCGCGGCCGCCCGGGCGCTTGAGGCGGCCGGCGCGGACATGGTGCTGATCTGCACCAACACCATGCACAAGGTCGCGGACCGGGTCGAGGCGGCGGTCTCCATTCCGCTGCTGCACCTGGCCGACGCCACCGCGACGGCCGTGCGGGCGTCGGGCCTGCGCCGGGTCGGTCTCCTGGGCACCGCGTTCACCATGGAGCAGGACTTCTACCGGGGCCGGCTCGAAGCCGGCGGACTCGATGTGCGCGTCCCGGACGCCGACGGGCGCGCGATCGTCCACCGCGTCATCTACCAGGAGCTCTGCCTGGGCGTCGTGCGGGAGGAGTCACGCGCCGCCTACCGGAAGGTCATCACGGACCTGGTGGCCGACGGTGCGGAGGGGATCATTCTCGGCTGTACCGAGATCGAGCTCCTCATCAGTTCCGAGGACAGCCCCGTCCCGGTCTTCCCCACCGCGCGACTCCACGCGGCGGCCGCCGTGCACGCGGCGCTGTCCGGCACCCGGCACGGGGGACCCACCGCATCCCGCTGACCACCGCCGAGACGGAGTGCGGAGCTCGCGGGCGGGATTCCCCCCGCGCAAAGACGAGCGAACGAACGACGACACACGGGACCTTCAACACCCCTTCGCTGAAGAGACGTTCGCCGCCGACGTGGCCCGGGCCCGGGCGGCGGCCGACACGTGCCGGGCGAAGGCGGGGGACGGGCTGGCGCACATCACCACCCGCAACACGGCACGGGACATCGACGTCGTCCGGGCGGCGCCGGGGGAACCGAAGATCTCCTGCTTCGGGCACGCGTACGGCATCGGGCGCCCCGACCGCGGCGGGGGCGCGCGAGCACCTCGGCCACACGGCGGCCGAGGTGCTCGGGCAACTCGCGCAGCTTTCCGCGTCAGCACGATCCACGCGCCGAGGCGCACCCGCCGGGGCTCCCGGGACGGGGACGGGGACGATCAGATGCTGGTGAGGCTGACGCTCTCGAAGCTGGGCTGCGGGATGTTCGTCGCCGGCTGCGGGATGGACGGCACGATCGAGACGGTGAGCGGACCGTCCGGCATCAGCCCCTGGTCCTTGAGGCGTTGGACCTGCTCGGTGACGTCGTAGCTGGCGTCGTGCCCGCCGGCGCCGGCCATGCCGAAGAAGGAGATCCAGCCGACGAAGTAGGGGCCCTCCGGGTCGAGGTCGCCGCCGGGGCCGTTGAGGAAGACGTGGAACGGCGTCCCGGGCGGGATCTCGGTGTACACGTCGTGCACGGTGAGGATGAGGTTGGTCTGCGGCTCGTCGCGGGCGGCGAGCGAGCGCATGGCGCCCTCGACGCCGCTGGGTTCCAGGGACACCGTGGTCGCCGCCCGGACGTCGAGCGGCTGCCGGGGGTTGGCGACGGAGGCCGCCAGGACCCGCTCGCCCGCCCGTGGGGCCTGGACCGGCGGCAGGATCACCGGCCGGGTGCCCGACCCGTCGGTCAACGACTCGTACGCGTAGTCGCGCGCGTCGTCCATGACCACCTTGCTGGTGGGCCGTTCCTCCTGTCCGTTCCCGTCGAAGAAGATGAACTCGTGGTCCAGCCAGGACGTGTGGTCCGGGTTCTGGTTGCCCTTGTCCAGCCAGCCCGACCAGAGCCGGTCGAGGTTGGCGTGGTGCAGCCAGAAGATCGGATCGCGGGCGGAGCCCTCCACCCGGCCCATCCAGCCGCCCACACCACCGTGGACCTGGTTGTGCGGGACGTTCTCCAGCTCGCCGAAGCCGGACTGGAAGTGGGGCATGACGGTGTAGCTGACCTCGCTGCCGAAGGTCGGCTGGACCGCTGACAGCCTCTTCGTGGCAGCGAAGATCGTCGCGCTCATCGCCCTGAAGGGGTTGAGGTCCACGTAGGGGAGGACCTGATGGGCGGCGTTCTTGTCCTTGGCTCGATGCGGGGCGGCCCAGAACTCCGCCTCGGTTGTCGGTTCCAGGTCGTCCCGGAGGCAGAGCGGGTTGTCGACGGTCAGGGTGGTGCCGCCCGGGCGGTCCGGCATCTTCGGGCTGCGGAAGGCCGCCGGGAGCGCGCGCGTCGTGAAGGTCGGGGGCGGGCCGGCGGTGGGTGGGTCCAGCGCGTAGTCCCAGTACGGCAGGGCCCAGGTGGTGGACGGGTCGGGCGTGATGTGCTCCTCGGCGGCGATCTCCTTGATGGCCGCCCGGATGATCCGCTCGAAGTACCAGAGGTAGCCCCGGTGCCACGGCAGGAAGAACCAGCCTCCGTGCGGACACTGGCTGAAGGCCTCGTGCGTCTGCGTGACGGTGGGCGGGATGCCGTGGATGCACCCCTGGAAGACCCAGCTCGTCGGGTCGGTGGCGGATCGCTGCTGCATCCTTCCGACGGCGCGGGCGTACCAGTACAGCACCGGATCCCACTCGGCCATCTTGCTGGCGTCTCTTCGTATGAACGTTCCGTTCGACATGTCACTCCTAGGGTGGGCCGGGCGCCCTGGCCGGGCGGCCCGGATTCCCGGGGCGGCCGCGGCCGCCCCGTGGTGCTTCGTCCACAAGCCTTCGAGGAGGTGAACCGGGCCCGCTGTCCGGACGAGCAGCGGTGGGCGGCACGGGGCGCCCGCAGGACCCTGGAACGAGGTGCTCGATCCGCCTCACCCGTCCAGGAGGGACGCCATGAACGTCAGCGCTCTGACCGGCACGTACACCTACCGGAGCTTCCTCGAACGGCCCGATCCCGTCGACGACTTCAATGTCCTGCGGTTCGCCCAGGCGACGCTGCGGCTCACGGCCGAACCGGACGGCGCCCTCCACGGTGAACTGATCCTCTCGGATCCGGGGGAGGAACCGGCTTTGATCATGGATATGGTCGGCCGGGCGGAGGACTCGCCCCGCCTCCCGTTCACCTTGAGCGGCCGGGGCCGACCGCCCGTCGCGGACCTCCACTACGAGTACGACGGCGTCGTCCTGCGCCACTGGGAGACCGGGATCGACCAGCGGATGGTCCTGGCCGGGGCGGTGCTGCGCGCGGAGCCGCACTCGGGTGGCCCCGCCGGGCAGACCGCGAGCTTCCTGGCGGTGCGCCGCGACGGTGCGTGACCCGGTCACCGGACGGCCCGCAGTCAACTCATGCCGAGCAGCATGTAGGCCATGCCGATCGACATCACCGTGCGCCGCGCGGCGACCAGGTCGGGTGAGGTCAGGGCGGCCGGTCCGCGGACACGGGCCGGCCGCCCTGCCGGTCGTTCCCCCCGCGGGCGGCCCCCGGCGGCCGGGCGCGGCAGGAGCGTGCCCGCGCCGCGGGCCGCGTGGACCAGGAAGTAGGCGACCAGCGCCAGGAGGACCCACTCCGGCACCGGGGCATGGCTGCCACCGGTGTGGCCGGCGCCCGCGTGGTGCTGCGCCGGTGCCATCAGCAGCACCAGGGCGGCCATCACCGCCGCGCTGAGGATGTGGTGCGGATAGTGACGCAGGGCGCCGATCGGGGCCGAGCGGTGGTGACGGCCCATCCGCCCCGCCAGCAGGAGCGCCGGCCAGGCCGCGGCCGCGGCGAGCAGGGCGGCCCACAGGACTCGCGGCAACGGGTCCGCCGCCGGTGCCACCATGGCGACCATGGCGAGGGCCGTCACGAACTCGATCGGCTCCAGCCGGCGGTCCGGGCAGCCGCGCCCCGCGGCGGCGAGGGCGCAGTGGACCGCACACCAGCCGGTCAGCGCGATCAGCAGGGCGGTGGCGATCACGGGCTCTTGCACGGGAGACCCCCGTTCCATGGCCGTACCCCTCATCTCCACGGTAGGTCGCGGTGCGGCGGGGCGCACGGGGAAACCGGACCGCCCGGCCGGCGGTCACCGCCGGTCCCCTCGACCGTGGGAACAGGGAGTGACCGGGGCTGCGACGCGGTTGAACTGACGGAGCGTCATCGACTACGGAGCGTTGCCCGGCCACCGGTTCCCGGCCCTGGCGCGCGGGCACACTCGCAGTCGAGCGGCGACACCACGGACGGCCACGACCGAGCAGGTGAGGATGCCCGCACCCAGCCGGGCGAGACGCGCACCAGTGCACGCCCACCGGTCGGCAGCGCGAGCAGGCGAGGGCACCGGCGACGGCGTCGTCCGGGCGCGGTGGCGGGCCGACCCGAGGACGTCGTCGAGGTTGGGCGACCTCCTCACTGTGACGATCGTCGACGTGGATCTGGAGCGGCACCGCATCGCGCTCTTCGCGCTCGACCGGCGCCCGCGAGGGATCGCCGGAGGGCCCGTGACGGGAGCAGCCCCCGTCGCGGGGTGCGTCGGGTCAGCTGGGCGGACCCGAGAAGACGACGCCCTTGCGCAGCAGGCCGGTCCCTAGTCGAACTCGACGGTGAACGGGTCGGCCGCGCCTTTCGGCAGGGCGTAGGCGGACAGGCCCACGGCCTCCTGGCCGGGCGCGAGAGAACCGCTGAGGAGCTCCAGCCGTCCGCTGCCGTCCGTCAGCGAGAGGACGAGATTGCCCTTGGCGTTCTTCACGATGGGCGTCCCCGATCCGTAGAGCGAGAGGTCCGTGGCCCCGGTGTTGACGACCGTGATCCTCACCTGGACGATCCTGGCGTCCTTGAGCGGATCGAAGACCGCCGAACTCGGGACGTACGGCTCCGTCCTGGCCATCGTGACCTTCAACCCGTCGCCCTAGGTGCAGGACTGGCCGAACGACAGGTGGCGGGCCTTCTCCTTCGCGGCGGCCTTTTCCCGTTCGGCCTCGATCCGCTGCCGTCCGGCCTCGATCCGCCTCCGCTCGGTCCCGATCCGGTCCTTCTCCTTCGCCGCCCGCTCCTCGGCGGCCCTGGTCAGCGCGTCCGCACGAGCGCGCGCGGCCGCCTCCTCCGCCCGCTGCTCCTGGTGGACGGCCCGCACCTCGGCGGCCACGAACTTACCGGTGTCCGGCGACACGCCCGACGCCGCCCGGCGTATCGCGCACGACGCGGCCGCCCCCTCGGAGCCAGTCGATACCCGCACAGCAAGTCCGTGCACGAAGTTGGCCGAGAAGACACTCCCCCTTCATTGTCGTGCACGGGACAATTGGGCCGGATCCCGCACAGGAAGGACCTACCGATGAAGCTGTCCGTCCGCCGCTCCCTCCGCGCCACGGCCGCGGCCCTGGCCGCGCTGCTCGCGCTGGCCACACCCGCCCTCGCGGCCCCCACCACGACCGCCGCTCCGGCCGCCCCCGCGGCCTCGGCCGCCGACCAGCGCCAGGCCATCTACGCCATCGCGCACCGGGTCGACACCCTGGACGGCGTGGACGCCGCGCTCAACCACGGCGCCAACGCGATCGAGATCGACGTCTGCGCGTGGTGGAACCCGAACGAATGGCGTGCCTACCACGACTGTTCCTCGGCCGGTGAGAACCGACTGGGCCCCAGCTTCGACAGCATGATCGACCGCATCCTCTCCAACGCCAACGCGGGACGCCGGCTCGCCCTGGTCTGGCTGGACATCAAGGACCCGAACTACTGCGGGGAGCAGCCGAACCGTACGTGCAGCGTCGCCGGGCTGCGTGACAAGGCGCAGCGGCTGACGGCCGCCGGGATCCAGGTGCTCTACGGCTTCTTCGAGTACCACGGCGGCAGCACCCCGGACGTCGGCGGCCGGGGCTGGCAGAGCCTGGCGGGCAGGCTCGGCCCGCTGGAGGGCATCACCTCGACCGGGACCCGCGACCAGGTCCAGGGCGCCTTCAACCGGTCCGGCAACGGGTTCCCGGCCGGGCACCGGGCGATGGACTACGGCGACTCCGACATCACCAAGGGGTTCGGCAACTGCACGGAACCCACCTACAACACCTGCGCGGAGCTGAAGAAGGGCGCCGGTGACCGGGCCGCCGGGCGGCTCGCGGCCACGCTGTCCTGGACGACCACGTACAACGACCCGTGGTACGTCGACAAGCTCCTCGGCGACGCCCGCGTGGACGGCATCATCGCCGGCTACGGCGCCTTCACCGGGGTGCGCGAGTACGACAACAGCTGGCAGTGCGCCAACGCCGTCAACCTGGTTCGTGACTGGGTGAACCGCCACAGCGGCACCCACCGGATGGCCAACTCCGGCGACCGCCTCTTCCGGTAGCGGGACCGTCGCGGCCGGGAGCCCCCTGTCCGGCGACCGGCGCCGCCCGTGGACCGGTCCGACAGCCGTCGGGCGGGACTACGGGCGGCGTCCCCATGCGGAGATCATCGGAGCGGTGGCGAGGTCGAGCCGCCCGGTGGCGACGTTGGCCAGGTGCCGGTCGATCTCCTCGTCGGTGGCGAGCCCGTGCTCGACCAGACGGTGGCGGATCTGCCGCACCGTCGCGTCCTCCAGTACGGCGCACGCCGGTGAGGTGATCGGGAAGTACGCGTCGGCCCGCACGTCCTCCAGGCCGGCTTCGCGCAGCACCCTGGGCAGGGTCCGCCCGTAGGCGAGGTCCGCGCCGCGCGCCGCCATCAGGGTGCGGAACCCCGCGCGCAAGCGGTTGGCGAGCCGCTGTTCGGGGCCGGACTCGTCCGGGCAGAGCAGCGGCTGCAACGCGGGGTCGGCGTCCTCCAGGAGCAGCCGGCCACCGGGGCGCAGCGCGCTGACCATCCTGCGCAGGGCCTCGGCGCGGTCGGCGACGTGCACCAGGACCAGCCGGGCGTGCACCAGGTCGAAGCCGCCGGGCGGCGGTGGATCGGCCGCCACGTCGTGGACCAGCACCTCGATCGCGCCGCCGGCGATGTCCCTGGTCCAGCCGACGTCGAGGTCGGTGGCGACCACCGCCCCGGTCGGGCCGACGCGTTCGGCCAGCCCGAGGGGGACGGACGGTCCGCCGGCGCCGACCTCCCAGCACCGCATGCCGGGACCGATGCCGATCCGGTCGACGTGCCGGAACGTCACCTGGTCGAACAGCTCGGCGAGGGCGCCGAAGCGAACGCCCGCCTCGGCCTGCTTGTTGTCCAGCAGGTAGCCGTGGTCGGTGCCGTGCTCACTCATGGGGCGATTCTGGCACCTGCACCGGCACCGCGCACCGGCCTCCGGCCGGGAGGCCGGTGGGTTCGCCGGTGGAGTGCGCCGCGATCGGTCCGGCCGCTCCGGCGGCCCGGTCCGTCCCGCGCCGCCGGAGCGGCGTCGCCAGGTGGCGGGCCAGCGCGAGGACGGCGAGGAGCGCCACCAGGGCGCAGACGGCCGGCCAGCCTGCGAGGCCGTAGACGCGGACACCGAGCCAGGAGCCGGCGCTGCCGCCGAGGTAACCGCAGGTCATGTAGGCGGTGTTGAGCCTGGAGCGGGCGTCGGGGCGCAGCTCGTAGACCCGGGTCTTGTTGGCGATCATGCCGGACTGCATCGCGACGTCGAGCAGGAGCGTGCCGAGGACGAGGACCGCCAGCCCGGGTGTGCCGCCCCAGCCGCCCGCCGCGAGGACCGCCGCCGCGCCGAGGGTGCCGAGCAGGGCGGCCAGGTTCACCGGGTCGGAGCCCCGCCGGTCGACGTGGCGACCCGCGAGCGGGGTGCAGACCATGGTCGCCGCGCCGACCAACGCCAGCATCCCGACCGCCTGGGCGCCCAGCCCGTAGGCCGGTTCGGCGAGCAGCAGCGGCAGGCAGGTCCAGACGGCCGAGAAGCCGGCGAAGACCGTCGCCTGGTAGAAGCAGGAGCGGCGCAGCTCCGGTTCGGCGCGCAGCAGCCGCAGCGGTTCGGCGAGCAGCGCGGGGTACGGCTGCCGGGTGGGCGGCGCGGTGGCGGCGGTCCCGTCCGGCAGGGCGCGCGCCAGCACCGCCGCGAGTGCCAGCACCAGCGCGCCGGCCACCAGGTACGGGGCCCGCCACCCGAGCCACTCGCCGAGCGCGCCGCCGAAGGTACGGGCCAGCAACATGCCGCCGATGGAGCCGCTCAGCAGGGTGCCGAGCACCGCGCCGCGCCGGTCGGCGGGCACCATCCCGGCCGCCATCGGGGAGATGATCTGCGCGGCGACCGTGGTGGCGCCGACGAAGGCTCCGGCGGCCACCAGGGCCGGCAGGGTGGGGGCGCAGGCTGCCGCCAGCAGCCCGACACCGCTGAGGGTGAGCAGGGTGACGAGCAGCGGCCGGTTGGGGAGCCGGTCGCCGAGCGGCACCAACAGGAAGATCCCGACCGTGTAACCGATCTGGACCGCGGTCACCACGAGCGTGGCGGAATCGACCGATGTGCCGAGCCCGGCGGCGATCAGTGGGGTGATCGCCTGCGGGAAGTAGAGGTTGCCCACGCCGAAGGCACAGGTCAGCGAGAGGAGCAGGAGAAGGCGGCGGCTCATCCCACCTCACCGCCGAGGGCGACGGTGGCCGGGTTCGCTTCAGGTGTCATGCGGGGCAGTCCACGGCACCCGGGTGGCCGCCGCCAAGGGATGTAGCGTGGGGCTTCATGGTCGTCAGCTTCGAACTGGGCGTCGAGGATCTCGCGGACACCCGCTTCGCCCTCTCGCCCCTGCACGAGGCCGTGGTGAGTCTGCGGGTGCTCCGCGAGCCCGGCCTCGCCGCGCTCCACCTGCCGTGGCGGCGGTCGGTCCTCCCCCGTCTGGCCGGGCCGGACACCGAGTTGCTGCTCTCCGTGGTCTCCGCACGGCGCACCCTGCCCGACTTCCTGACCCCGCGCCCGGAGGGCTTCGCCCCGCCCTTCGAGGAGGAGCTGGCCGTCGTCCGCCGGACCGCTCCGGAGGTCGTCCGGGCCGACCTGCTGGCCACCCACGCGCCGGACCGGCTCCCCGCACCCCTCCTGGGGGCCCGCTCGGACCCCGCGCGGCTTCGGGACGCGCTCTGCGACGCCCTGGAGCGGTACTGGGAGCTGGCCGTACGGCCGAGCTGGCCCCGGATGCGGCTCCTCCTGGAGGCCGACATGACCTACCGGGCACGCCGGCTGGCCGTCGGAGGCGCCCGTCTGCTCTTCGCCGACATGCATCCCTTCCTGCGTTGGGAGAACGGGGTGCTGCGCATCGCCGACATGATCAGCCGCCACCACGTCGCCGTCTCGGGGCGCGGTCTGCTGCTGGTGCCGTCCGTCTTCGCCCACAAGCCGGCGCCCCCGCTCAGCCCGGACGGCGCGCCGGCCCTCTCCTACCCGTGCCGCGGTGTGGCGACCCTCTGGTCCCGGGAGCCCGCGCCCGATGCTCCGGCGCTGGCGGCGCTGGTGGGCCCGCCCAAGGCGCGGCTGCTCGCCCTCCTCGACGAGCCCCTGGCGGGAGTCGAACTCGCCCGCCGCCTGCACGTCTCCCCCAGCGCCGTCTCCCAGCACCTGCGCGTCCTGCACGCGACCGGCCTGGTGGCCCGTGCCCGAGACGGCCGCCAAGTCCTCTACCGCCGCAGCCACCTCGGGGACCAACTGCTCGGCTCCCCCGATCCGCCCGGGCCGTAGCACCGACCGCCCGGCCCCGGGGGTGACGGGAGGTCGACTCCGAGCTGTCGGGGCATCAGCCGCACAGGGCGGCCGTCTGCGCCTCCATCAGTCCCGTACTCCGCGGGACGGGCGGCGCGCCCTTGAGGTCGGCCCCGAGGTCGTAGAGGTTGACGGCCAGGACGAGCTGCCGTTCACCGTTGACGGTGGTGAGGGACACGCTCGTGTAGCCGGGGCCGCCGCCGTCCGTCGCCCAGGTACCGACCTGCCTGGTGTCCGGCTCGGTGCCGCACGCCACGTCCCGGCGCTGCACGCCGAGTCCGTAGGCCGGTTTGTCGGGGAAGTCGACCGTGGTCAGGAGTTCGCGCTGCTGGGCGGGGCGCAGCAACCTGCCGGCGAACAGGGCCCGGTGGAACCGGGCCAGGTCGTCGACGGTGGAGATCATGGCGCCGGCGGTCCAGTCGTACGACGGGCTGAACCGGGTGACATCGTGCCCCGCGAGGTCGTAGCCGTGCAGATGGGGGCCGTGGATGTCGGGGTCGGTCACCGGGAAGGAGGTGTCCTTGAGGCCGAGCGGCGCGATGATCCGCCGCTGGATCTCGGAGGGCGCACTGCGATGGGTGACCGCCTCGATGACCAGCCCGGCGAGCAGGTAGTTGGTGTTGGAGTACGCCCAGTCGGTGCCGGGGGCGAAGAGCGGCGCGTGCCGGACGGCCAGCGCGACCACCTCCCGCGGGGTGTAGACGTGGTCCCGGTCGTGGTGTTCCAGGTAGGGGGCGAAGAACGCCGGCTCGGTCGTGGGGTCGTAGATGCCCGAGGTGTGGTTGAGCAGTTGGCGGACGGTCACGGCCGCGCCGTCGTTGCCGTTCCCCCGGACCGTGCCCGGCAGCCACTTCTCCACGCTGTCGTCGAGGGAGAGCCGCCCCTCGCCCTCCAGTTGCAGCAGCACCGTCGACACGAACGACTTCGTGTTGCTGGCGATCCGGAAGCGCTGGTCGGGCCGGGCCCGCTCGCCGCTCGCGGTGTCGGCGAGCCCGGCCGCCGCGCGGGACTCCCGCTCGCCGTTCCGGGTGTACGCCACGACACCCGGGAACCCGTCCGCGACCGTCTGTTCCAGGGCCGCCCTGAGGCCGGCCGGTGGGGCCGCCGGGCGGTCCGCCGCGGCCGCGGCCCCCGGGAGGATGCCCGCTGCCGCCACCACGCACATCCCCACCCACACGGCCGCGGCCCCCGTACGTACCTTCATTGGTTGCTCCTGTCCTCGTTGCCCGTGTTCGTCCTGACTCATCGTGCCGGGCCGCCGCACCGGCTGCCCATCCCGCTGACGTCCGTGTCGGTACGGGGGTTGTCCCCACCCCGCACCCTCCGGTTCGCTCCATAGCCCGTTCGAGGGGATCCGGAGCAGGTCGGGGTAGGCACCGCGCGGAACGGGGAAGGCAGCCGCCGTGTCCACCGGGACACGGGCGCACCGCTCGTGCGTCCGCCCACCACCCCACCAGGCATCGGGAACGTGATGACGAACATCGACCGCAGGCACGCCCTGCGCGTGGCATCCGCGGCAGCAGTCGGCATGGGTGCGACCCTCGGCGCGACCGGGACCGCCCGGGCGAGCCGGCGGGCCTCGACCCTGAACCTGAAGGGCAGGCGAGCGGCGGCCGACATCCCGGGCGTCCTCACCGCCGGCGCACCGTACTTCGTCCACTACGAACTCCGCGACACCGACGACAATCCGGTCGGCACCGAGAGCGCGCACAGCCTGCCCATCACCGTCGGGCCGACCGGGTCCCTCGTCCTGGCCACCGTGGCGCTGCGCCTCACCGACGGGATGCTCACCGCCGCCGGTGCCTTCGAGCGGCCGCTTCCGGCGGTGACCGAGGTGGCGCTGGGCTACCAGCCGTGGTCCCACACCTTCGCGATCACCGGCGGGACGGGCGACTACACCGGCGCCTCCGGCGAGCTCCGGATCGACCACCTCAGCCGCGACGACTCCGCCCTCACCGTCACCCTGACCTGAACCCGAACCCGGTCCGGCCCGAGGGCCCCACGGCCCCCGGAGTCGCCAACCGGCCTTCCGAGCGCGGGTTTTGGGCTTGCCGGTCCATTGTGAGCCGCCTAACGTGCTGACCGTTCCCTCACGAAGAAGCCCTGCAGAGAGGCGGCACCCTGCACGCGATCCGGATCGAGAAGCACGGCGGCCCCGAGGTCATGCACTGGACCGAGCTGCCCGACCCCACCCCCGCCCCCGGCGAGGCACTGGTACGCCTGGGGGTCGCCGGGGTCAACTCCATGGACATCGGTGCGGCCCGGGTGATCGACGACCAGCAGCCGGAGCTCGGCTCCCTCACCTCGTGGGCCGCCTGGCAGCGGTGGCGCGACAAGGTCGTCGCCCGCTACCGCGCCCAGGGCACCGACTGTCCGCTGCACACCGCCCTCGCCCAGCCGGGCCCGGCCACCGACGCCACGCGGATGTGATTGTCCATCTACAGGAACGCGGCAACCGCAGCTGGGCGGCGGACAACCCGGATTGGCCGCGGACAGGGCAGCGGTACCGGTGGGCGGTGCCGCACGTACGCGGGGAGGACGCCGGCGGCGGGCCCGACGGGTGACGCCCGCGCGGGTCGAGGGCCGATAGGGCGGGGCACCGGGGCTCCCGTGCCGATACTGCGGGGATGAGACCCTCCCGCCGGACCTCCCTGCTGTGCCTCGCCGCAGCCACCGTGCTCGTCGCCCTCAGCGCCCCGGTCACGACCGCCAGTGGTGCGGCCGGAACCGCCGGCCACCACCGACCGTGCGTCAGCTCCGCCGCCCCCACCGAGGGCGCCGCGCTCGACGTGCTGCGGATCGCCGAGCAGGCCAAGACGGAGATGGACCTCAAGTCCGTGATCCTGCGGGTCACCGTCGACGGCCGCGAACTCCTCACCTCCGCCCTCGGCGAGTCGATGACCGGGGTCCCCGCCGAGCCCGCGATGCACTTCCGCAACGGCAACATCGCGATCAGCTACCTGGGCACCGCACTCCTGCGGCTGGTCGACGACGGCAAGGTCCGCCTCGACGACCCGATCGGCCGCTGGCTGCCCGACCTCCCGCACGACTACGGCGACCGGATGACCCTGCGGATGCTCGGCGCCTCCACCACCGGCCTCGTCGACTACGTCACCAGCCCCGGCTTCGGCGAGACGGTCTACGCGGACCCGTTCCGCCAGTGGACCCCCGAGGAACTGGTGGGCATCTCCACCGGCCAGGACCTCTGGTACGAGCCGGGGACCAACTGGAGCTACTCGCACGCCAACTTCGTCCTGCTCGGCGCCGCGCTGGAGAAGATCACCGGCACCCGGCTGGACGTCCTGCTGCAGCAGCTGGTCACCGGCCCGCTCGGACTGCACGAGACCAGCAACAGCTTCACGCCCGACATCCCGACACCGGTCCTGCACGCCTTCACCTCCGATCGCGGCACCTACGAGGAGTCCACCTTCTGGAACCCCTCGTGGACCACCGCGCCCGGCGCGGTGGAGACCACCGACATCTGCGACCTGGCCCGCTCGGCCGTCGGCCTCGGCTCGGGCGAACTGCTCTCCCCGTCCTCCTACCGGGAGTTCCTCAACCCGGGGACGGTGGGCCTGGGCACGCCGACCGAGAAGTGCCCCGCCACGGTCTGCATCGCGCAGACCCCGGCCACCCACTACGGGATGGGCGTGCTCGTGCTGAACGAATGGATCTCCCAGCACCCGCTGTTCTTCGGCTACTCGGCCTCGCAGAACTACCTCCCGTGCGAGCACCTGGCCATCGCCGTCTCCACCACCGACGGCCCCACCGCCACCGACGGCCCCACCGCCCCCGGCGGCCACAGCGCCCACACCATCGCCCAGCGCGTCGCCGCCGCACTCGCCCCCGACCACCCCATCCCCGACTTCGGCTGAGGACGTGTCGGGCCCGGTCGACCGGCGCGCGCCGGTCCGGGTGGGCGACCGTCCGCGGTCCGGGGTTCGACGGGTGACCGGATGACCGCTGACAGGGCGAAGGGCCTGTCCCTCCGGAGAGAGGGGCAGGCCCTTCGCCCTACCAGGTGGAACGCCCACGGCAGCGTGCGGGTACGTCAGTTGCCCTGCGTCGCGTCGGAGTCGGCCTGCGTGCCGGCGCTCTCGGCGGCATCCGCCTTCGGCTGCGTCTCCTGGGCCGGGCCGTCGTTCGCCGTGGCGGCGGCACTGCCGGGCGGGCCGGCGTGGTCGGGGCCGTGGGCGGCACCTGCGGGGCCGGGTAGCGCGGGCGGTCGCGCACGCCCTGTGCGCCGTCGAGGGTGGGCGTCCGGGAGAAGTCGAACAGGACACCCTTGATCATGCCCGCGATCCCCGCCGCACCCGCGGGCCGGACGCAAGCCCGTGGGCACGCCCGGGCACCGCGACCGTCGCGGTCCGGACGTCCTCACGCCCGCGAAGCCCCGACCGCGTCGAGGGCCGGGGCCAGGACGGCGAAGGCGTGGTCGATCAGCGCGGCCGGGTCCTCGGTGCCGTCGCTGTCGCTCCATCGGCGGAGCACCGTGTCGAAGGCGGACAGTGCCATCCCCGCCGCGAGGGGCGGGTACATCGCGGTGGCGGGATCGAGCCCGAGTCGGGCGGCCAGCTCGGACGCCAGCTCGTCGCGCCACTGCGCCTGCCGTTCCAGGAAGCGGCCGAGCAGCGCGGGCGTCCGCACGATCAGCTGCACCACGCGCAGGGCGCGGTCACCGTGGCCGGCGTGGTCCGGGCCGTCGGCGCAGGCGGCGAGCGTGGTCCAGACCGCGTGACGGAGCGCCACGGAGGGCGGTTCCGCGGCGGGGCGGGCGGCGAGTTCGGCGCACATCCCGGGGCCGAGATCGGCCAGCACCTGGACGACCACGTCCTCCTTCGAGGCGAAGTACCGGAAGAACGTCCGCTTGGACACTCCGGCGGTGACCGCGATCTCGTCGATCGTGACGGCCTCGAAGCCGTTCTCCGCCAGCAGGAGCAGAGCCGCCTCGGCCAACTCGGCGGCGACGAGCCGGCGTTTGCGCTCGGCCATGGTCAGACCGGGGCGGGCGGCGGGACCGGACCGGCCGGCGGGCCGGGTGGGTTCGGGACGGTCCGGGGCGGGGCGGTCCGGGGCGGGGCGGTCCGGGGCAGGGCGGTCCGGGGCAGGGCGGGAGGTCACCGGCTCATGGTAGCGCGATGCCCTGGGCGGCACTCGGGCGCATCTTGACACCTAGTGACAGCAACGTCAGCATGTGCCGCATGACTGAACATCAGAAGTGGACCGCCGAGCAGATCCCGGACCAGACCGGGAGGCTCTTCGTCGTCACCGGCGCCACCAGCGGCCTCGGCCTGGCCACCGCCCGCGCGCTGTCCCACCGCGGTGGCCACGTCGTGCTGGCGGTGCGCGACGAGGAGAAGGGCCGGCGGGTGGTCGCGGAGCTGCGCGCCGACCAGCCAGGCGCACGACTGGAGGTGCGCCGGCTGGACCTCGCCGACCTCGCCTCGGTCCGCGCCTTCGCCGCCGGCCTGCGCGCCGACCACGGCCGGCTGGACGTCCTCGTCAACAACGCCGGCGTCATGGCGCCGCCACGCACCTTGAGCGCCCAGGGCCACGAGCTGCAGTTCGCCGCCCATCACCTCGGCCACTTCGCCCTCACCGGCCTGCTCCTCGACCTGCTCGCCGAGGGCCGCGACCCCCGGGTGGTCACCGTCACCTCCCTCAACCACCGGCGCGGGCGGATCCGCTTCGACGACCTCGCCGGTGAGCGGCACTACGCGCCGATGGCCTTCTACAACCAGTCCAAGCTCGCCAACGCGGTCTTCGGCCGGCAACTGCACCTGCGGCTGACCGCCGCCGGGAGCCCGGTGCGCAGCCTGCTCGCCCACCCCGGTTTCAGCGCCACCGACATCGTCACCGGCACACCGACCGCCCTGTACCGCTTCCTCTTCGGCCGGCTGGCCCGGCCGCTCGGCCAGCACCCCGACCGCGGCGCACTCCCCCAGCTCTACGCGGCGACCCGGCCGGGACTGGCGAGCGGTGAGTTCATCGGCCCGAGCGGCCTTGGGGAACTGCGCGGCGCCCCGGTTCGGGTCGCACTCGCACCCGCCGCGGCCGACGCCGAGACCGGGCGCCGGCTCTGGGAGCTGTCCGAGCGGCTGACCGAGGTCCGGTACGGGCTCCCGGACGCCGGCTGAAGGGCCGTCAGCACTCCTGACAGGGCAGCCGGTCGACGAAGGGACTCCATGGTGGACCTCCGGACACCTCGACCGAGGACTGGGGGCCGGGGAGGCCGGGGAGGCCGGGGAGGCCGGGGAGGCCGGGGAGGCCGGGGAGGCCGGGGAGGCCGGGAGGCCGGGGAGGCCGGGAGGCCGGGGAGGCCGGGAGGCCGGGGAGGCCGGGAGGCCGGGGAGGCCGGGAGGCCGGGAGGCCGGGGAGGCCGGGAGGCCGGGAGGCCGGGGAGGCCGGGGAGGCCGGGGAGGCCGGGAGGAGCGTTACGGCAAACCCCCTGAATCGTCCGATACCACCGGCTACCCTGTCGCGGTGACGACCTCCCGAGTACTGTCGATCGCCCTCCAGGACACCGACCGGCCCCGGCTGCGGCCGCTGCCGGTCGAAGCAGCCGAACTGCTGCACGATGTCGACGCTCCGCCACGTCTGGTCGCCCATCTCCGCGTGGTCCACGACGTCGCGGGGCAACTCCTCGAATGGCTCGCCACCCGCGGCCTCGATCTGGGGATCGACCCGGATGCCGTCCTGTTCGGCGCCGCCACGCACGACATCGGCAAGACGCTGCACCCCGCCGAGCTGTGCGGTCCGGGCGCACGGCACGAGGAGGCCGGCCGGGACCTCCTCCTCGCCCGGGGCGTCGGTGCCGACCGGGCACGCTTCGCCGCGACGCACGCCGCCTGGACGGCCGAGGCGGCCGGGACGGAGGACCTCCTGGTCAGCCTGGCCGACACGAGCTGGAAGAACAAGCGCGTCCCCGGGCTCGAAGACCTCGTCGTCGCCAGGCTCGCCGCGGCGAGCGAAAGGGCGGCCTGGGAGGAGTTCATCGACCTGGACACCGTGCTCACCCGCATCGGCGACCGGGCCGACGAACGGCTCGCCTTCCAGCTCGCCCACCCCACGGCGGGGGGCAGCCCACGGCTGCCGGACCTCACCCACGCGCTCGCCGACTGGTTCGCCGCGAACGAGTCGGCTGTCCGCGCACGCGGGATCGCCACCGAACTGGGGCACTCCCCCGACGACGGCCGGCTCAAGAACAGCGCCTGGCTGACCCTCGAAGCCGGCCGCCGGGCCATCATGATCACCGTCTGGAGCAGCGGCGAGACCGAACTCGACGACGTGGACCTCGATACCGGCGACAACCACCCCGAGCACCGGGACCTGACGACCGCTCAGGAGCTGCACGACGTCCTCGCGTCCGCCCTCGACCGGGCCGACCCCGGCACCGACGCCTGACCGCGCGGGCGGGGGCGGGGACGCCTACCCGTGACGCCCGCGCCGGGGCAGCTCGGCTTCGGCCCCGGGTGCGTCGAACGGGTGAACGCCGCGCCCCCCGCCGCCGAACCGGCCGGTAGAACGTCCGGCAGCGGCCCCTCGGCCCCCATATTCGAGGAAGGACTGGACCCGCCCCGCACTCGATGGGAGACCCCGGTGACCATGGCTTCCACCGTAGGGCGGTCGGGGCTGGCGCTCGCGCTGGCCGTGTCCGGGGCGCTCGCCGGGGCTCCGGCCGGCGCGGCCGCCGGGCCGGCGTTCGATCCCGGTCCGGCGGCCGCCGCTCTGGCGCGTCTGCTGCCGGCGCAGCACGACCAGTTCACGCTGGTCCCGGTCGCCAAGGGGGCGGGCGGGGACTCGTTCTCGGTGTCCGGCACGGCAGGGGCCGTCACGGTGTCCGGGACGTCGCCGGCGAGTCTGCTGACCGGAGCCGGCTGGTACCTGGAGAACGTCGCCCACGTGGACATCGGCCTGCCGGGAGACTCGCTGGGCGCGCTGCCCGCCGTCCTGCCCGGCGTCGGCTCCCCGGTCGGCCGCACCGCCGTCGTCCCGCACCGCTACGCGCTCAACGACACCGACGCCGGCTACTCGGGCGCCTACCGGGACTTCGCCGCGTACCAGCACGAGGCGGACGTCCTTGCGCTCCACGGCTTCAACGAGGTGTTCGTCCAGACCGGCGCCGAACTCCCCTACTACCGGGCGCTCCAGGGCTTCGGCTACAGCGGCGCCGAGCTGCGGTCGTGGATCCCGGCCCCCGCGCACCAGAGCTGGTGGCTGCTGCAGAACCTGAGCGGCGTCGGCGGGCCGGAGTCCGAGCGGTTGCTCACCGCCCGGGCGGCCCTGGGCCGACGGATCGCGGACCACCTCCGCGGTCTGGGGATGACACCGGTGCTGCCCGGCTTCTTCGGCACCGTTCCCCCCGGCTTCGCTGCGAGGAACGCCGACGCCAGGGTGGTACCGCAGGGCACCTGGGTGGGGCTCGACCGTCCCGACTGGCTCGACCCGACGAGCGCGGCCTTCCCGAGGCTCGCGGCCGCCTACTACCGCGCTCAGCGCGAGGCGTTCGGCGACAGCGCGATGTACAAGATGGACCTGCTGCACGAGGGCGGCACCGCGGGGCCGGTGGACGTGAGCGCCGCGGCCGGGGCCGTGCAGCGGGCCCTGCTCGCGGCGCACCCGCAGGCCACCTGGGCGATCCTGGGCTGGGAGAGCAACCCCTCGGGCGCCGTGCTGTCGGGGGTGGACCGCGGCCGGATGCTGATCCTGGACGGCCTGGCCGACCGCTACGACGGACTCGACCGCGAGCCGCAGTGGCAGGGCGCCCCGTACGCCTTCGGGACGATCCCGAACTTCGGCGGCCACACCTCGCCGGGTGCGAACTCGGCCGTGTGGGTGCGGCGGTTCCAGCAGTGGCGGACCAAGCCGGGCAGCGCACTGCAGGGCATCGCGTACCTGCCGGAGGCGGTGGGGACGGATCCTGCGGCGTTCGAGCTGTTCGGCCGGCTCGCCTGGGAGCCCGCCGGGATCGATCAGACCGCGTGGTTCGCCGCCTACGCGGCGCGCCGCTACGGCGCGGCCGACCCGCATGCGGCGGCGGCGTGGGAGGCCCTTCGGCAGGGCCCGTACAGCATGCCGTCCGGCCGGTGGAGCGAGGCGCAGGACAGCCTGTTCGCGGCGCGCCCGAGCCTGACCGTGGCGACCGCCGCGACGTGGAGCCCCCCGGCGACGCGCTACGACCCGGCACGGGTGCGGGCCGCGCTCGACGAGCTGCTGCTGGTGTCACCGGCGTTGCGGTCCTGCGACGCGTACCGGTTCGACCTGGTGAACGTCGCCCGGCAGGCGCTGGACAACCGGGCGCGAGCGCTGCTGCCGCAGATCGCGAGCGCCTACCACGCGCGGAACCGGACGCTGTTCCGGTCGCTGGTGCGCGAGTGGGAGGCCGACCTCGCGCTGGTCGACCGCCTGTCCGGGACCGACGCGCGGTCCATGGTCGGGCCGTGGATCGCCGCCGCCCGCTCGTGGGGCGCCGACGCGGCGGAGCGCGACCGGCTGGAGTACGACGCACGGTCGGTCCTGGCGAAGTGGAGCGGCCGCGTCCCGAGCGACGTCCACGGGCTGCACGACTACGCGAACCGGGAGTGGGCGGGCCTGGTCGCCGGCCTCTACGCCCGGCGGTGGAGCTCCTACTTCTCGTCGCTGGACGAGGCTCTGACGAGCGGCGCGCCGCCGGCGTCGATCGACTGGTTCGCCATGGACGACGCATGGTCGCGGCAGACCGCGCCGCTTCCGACCTCCCCCTCGGGGGACCAGGTGGACCTGGCGCGCGAGGTCGCGAAGGCCCTGCCGGGCTGAACGGGGCGGTGAGCGCCACCCGTTCCACGCGGCTCCGACAACGGCCGGACCCTACCGGTGACACGCCCCTTCGGCGGACCGCGGGGCCGGCACCCTTCCGGGTACCGGCCCCGCGGGTCAGTACAGCTGGCGGATCAGTAGAACCAGACGGAGAGGCGGGCCGTGTTCGGGGCCGCGTCACAGAAGTAGGTGACCGCCTGGCCCGAGGACACGTAGGCCTTGCCCGCGATCTCGCACGCGGCAGCGCTCGGGTACATCCCGATGTAGGTGAAGCCGGTCGCCTGGGCGGCCGGGGCCGCCAGGAGCGCGCCGCCGGCCAGGACGCCGGCCAGGGCCACGGAGGAGACCACTCTGCGAATCGCCATGATGGTGTAGTCCAATCTCGTAGAGGAACACCTGGAGGCCGCACCCTCGCTGTCTGAAGGGGAGCCTCCACCAGTCCCGGCACCTGCGGCAATGGGCCTCGGGAAGTTCGGCCGGAAGCCATCGGATCATGGAGCACCGCAAACCGGAACCGGCGCCGCCACCTGTGAAGACTCCTGCACAACACACCCGGGTCCGACGCGGCTCGGCCGAAAACAGCAGCACCGCCGGTGCGGACCCGGCACGTGCCCACCTCACGCACCACGCCGGGTGAACCACCCCACCCGCACCACCCGCTCCACGTCCGGATCCGGCGGACGGCGGTGGGCCCGCACGCGCGAGAAGCCCGTCATTCCATCGGACGGGAATGGGCCTCGGAAATGGCGAAGGCAAGGAGAAGACTCTCCTTGCCGTTATCAAGATATAGCGCAGCGGGGGGCTTGCCGCAAGGCCCCCGGCACGGTGCAGAATCGTCGGCCGAAGCCACCACCTGCGGAAATCGGGGTGCGCCCGCCGTGTGTCGCTGTCGACGCACGGCGGGCACGGTGGCGTCGAATCAGTGGCAGGACCAGTGGCGGGGCAAGTGGCGGGACCAGCGGTGGAGTCGCGGGTGCCCGATGCGACGCGCGGGGGCGCGCCCCGGCCGACGCGCCGGCGGAACGGCCGGCGGGAATGAGGAACGTGCTCGACAGGAAGTTCGACGAAATCGCGGGCGCCGGTGATCCGACCGGCCGCCGCAGTGCAAGGGAAGACGGCTGCCCCGGAGGTACGGCAATGAATGAGCAGTACGTGCGGGATCTTCATGAGGTGGACGAGAGCCAGAGCGCGATCGTCGGCGGCAAGGGTGCGCACCTGGGCGCGCTGTCGCGGATCGAAGGCGTCCACGTACCGGACGGCTTCTGCGTGACGACGGACGCCTTCCGGCGGATCATGGCGGAGGCCCCGTCGATCGACGGTCTGCTCGACCGACTCCCGCACCTGGACCCGGACGATCGCGAGGGGGTCCGCACCCTCAGCGCGCGGATCCGTCGGGCCGTCGAGGAGATCGCCCTCCCCCACGACCTCGCGGCGGAGATCACCGGCGCACTCGGCCGGTTCGGCGAGCGGGCCGCCTACGCCGTCCGCTCCAGCGCGACGGCGGAGGACCTGCCGACGGCCTCCTTCGCCGGCCAGCAGGACACCTATCTGAACGTCGTGGGGCCGGCGGCGGTCCTCCGGCACGTCAGCCTGTGCTGGGCCTCGCTGTTCACCGAGCGGGCGGTGGTCTACCGCCGGCGCAACGGCATCGACGACCGTACGGTCCGGATGGCCGTGGTCGTGCAGCGGATGGTCCTCCCGGAGGCGGCCGGCATCCTGTTCACGGCCGACCCCGTCACGGGCGACCGGACGGTCGCCACCGTGGACGCCGGTTTCGGCCTCGGCGAGGCCCTGGTCTCCGGGCTGGTGAACCCGGACGTCTTCAAGGTGCGCGGCGACGAGGTCGTCGTCCGGACGATCGCCGCCAAGCAGCGCGCCCTGTACGCCCTGCCGGGCGGCGGCACGCGGGAGGTGGCGGTCGAGCCGCGGCGCCGCGAGCAGCCCGCGCTGACGGATGCGCAGGTCCTCCGGCTCGTGCGGCTCGGGCGGCGGATCGAGGCGCACTTCGGCACCCCGCAGGACATCGAGTGGTGCCTGGTCGACGACGGCTTCCGGATCGTGCAGAGCCGGCCGGTCACGACGCTGTTCCCGGTCCCCGAGCGCGGCGACCGGGAGAACCACGTCTACGTCTCCGTCGGTCACGGTCAGATGATGACCGACCCCATGAAGCCGCTGGGGTACTCCATGTGGCAGCTGACGGCCATGGTGGCGATGCACGAGGCCGGCGGCAGGCTGTTCGTGGACGTCACCCCGCGCCTCGCCTCGCCCACCGGCCGGGTCGCTCTCCTGGACCTCATCGGGAGGGGCGATCCGCTGGTCAGGGACGCGCTGGAGACCGTCCTGGACCGCGGCGACTTCGTCCCGACGGTCCCAGACACGGCGCCCGTCGGCCCGCCGGCCGGTGGCGCGCCCACCCCGATCGCGACCGATCCGGCGATCGTCACCGGGCTGATCGAACGCAGCCGGGCGTCCGTCGCCGCTCTGGAGCGCGACATCCGGACGAAGACCGGACCGGCGCTGTTCGAGTTCCTACTGGAGGCCTTCGAGGAGCACAAGCGGGTGCTCAGCGACCCGCTGAGCCTCCAGGTGATCATGGCGGGGATGGAGGCCACCTGGTGGCTCAACGACAAGCTGCGGGAGTGGCTGGGCGAGAAGAACGCGGCCGACACCCTGACGCTGTCCGCCCCCGACAACGTCACGTCGGAGATGGGGCTGGCGCTGCTCGACGTCGCGGACGTGATCCGCCCGCACCCGGAGGTGGTGGCCTTCCTGCGGGGCGTCAAGGACGAGGACTTCCTGGACGACCTGGCGAAGCTCGCGGGCGGGACCGAGGCGCGGGACGCCATCGAGGCCTACCTCGACCGGTACGGCATGCGCTGCGTCGGCGAGATCGACATCACCAGGCCGCGGTGGCGCGAACGCCCCGACACGCTGGTGCCCGTGATCCTCGACCACGTCCGGAACTTCGAACCGGGCGCCGCCGCACGGCGCTTCGAGCAGGGGCGGCGGAAGGCCGAGCAGAAGGAACAGGACGTGCTCACCCGCCTGCGGGCCCTGCCGGAGGGGGACCTCAAGGCCGCCGAGACCAAGGCGATGATCGACCGGGTCCGCACCTTCATCGGGTACCGGGAGTACCCCAAGTACGGCATCATCAGCCGCTACGCCGTCTACAAGCAGGCCCTGGTCCGGGAGGCCGAACGCCTGGTGGAGGCCGGTGTGCTGACCGAGCGGGAGGACGCCTTCCACCTCACGTTCCAGGAACTCCACACCGTCGTGCGAACGCACCGGGTGGACGCCGGGCTCCTCCGGCGGCGCAAGGACGCGTTCCGCTCGTACCACGCGCTCACGCCGCCCCGGGTGCTCACTTCGGACGGCGAGGCCCTGACCGGGTCGTACCGGCGCGACGACGTTCCGGCCGGGGCACTGGTCGGCGTACCGGTGTCCGCCGGGACGGTCGAGGGAAGGGCCCGTGTCGTCCTCGACATGGCGAAGGCCGATCTCGAAGCGGGCGACATCCTGGTCACGGCCTTCACGGACCCCAGCTGGTCGCCGGTGTTCGTCGGCATCGCGGGGCTGGTGACGGAGGTGGGCGGCCTGATGACCCACGGCGCGGTGATCGCCCGGGAGTACGGCCTGCCGGCCGTCGTCGGCGTCGAGCGGGCCACCCGGCTGATCCGGGACGGGCAGCGGATCCGCGTGCACGGGACCGACGGGTTCATCGAGATCCTGTCCTGACCGCGCCGGCCCGGCCGGGGGGTGCGCCGGGACCCTGCCGTCGTGGTGCCCGGCGCTAGCCCCGGCTCGGGGCGGTGGCCGGCGGAGCATCCAGGACGGTGAAGCGCAGACCGGCCGCGGTCAGGCGGTCGATCAGCGCGCTGCCCATCGCGACCGCCGGGGTGACCTGGCCGGCGGTGGGCGGCAGTTCGTCGTAGGCGAGGCTGAGCGCCGACTCGGCGAGCATCTTGGCGGTCTCCGTGTAACCCGGGTCGCCCCCGGACACCTCGGTGAAGACCCGGTGCCCGGGGCCGGTCTCGCCGACGAAGCGGACGGTGAACCAGGAGGCCGCGCGCTGCTCGGCGCTGGGCCCCGCGCCGGGCTTGCGCAGGCCGGTCAGCGCCCGGCGCAGCGGCGGCAGTTGGGCGGCGAGCGCCAGCAGGGCGAGTCCGGCGCCGCCGGCCAGCAGCACCGGGAGCCGCCGGACCGCCGCGTAGTGGCCGTAGCGGAAGACCGGGCCGTAGTCCGGCCGTGCGGCGGCCGAGCGGGCGACCACCAGCGGATCGATGGTGGGCATCGGCACCGCCCAGGCGCGGGCCTCGGCCGACCGCCGGACCGGGCCGGCCTTGGCGCTGATCCTGCGGCCGGCCGGCCGGGGGTCGGCGGCGCGGCGCTCCCGCGCGGCCCGGGCGGCCGCGCGGGGGCGGGACATCGCGGTCAGCGCGGAGGCGAAGGTGCCGCCGGAGAACGTCCCGCCGGCCCGGACGAAGCCCCGTACCGAGACCGCGGCGCCGTCGGGCAGCGCA
This sequence comes from Kitasatospora sp. NPDC001603, assembly GCF_040298365.1. Lineage (NCBI taxonomy): Bacteria > Bacillati > Actinomycetota > Actinomycetes > Kitasatosporales > Streptomycetaceae > Kitasatospora > Kitasatospora sp. NPDC001603. The sequence goes on along the minus strand of NZ_JBEPAA010000002.1, from coordinate 197,782 downwards.
CCGAGTTCGCGCATCCGCTCCAGGGTGAACAGCACTCCCAGGTCGTGCGGCACCGAGTCGAAGCCGCAGGAGTGCACCAGCCGGGCGCCGGTCTCGACGGCCCGGCGGTGGTGCAGCAGGTACATCCGGTCGACGAACTCGGGTTCGCCGGTGAGGTCGACGTAGTCGGTGCCGGCGTCCGCGCAGGCGGCCACCAGCGGCTCCCCGTGGCTGAGGTAGGGGCCGACGGTGGAGACCACCACCCGGGCCGCGGCCGCCACCTCCCGCAGCGAGCCGGGGTCGGTGGAGTCCGCGATGAGCAGCGGGAGGTCGGCGCAGCCCGGCTCCAGGGTGGCGAGGTGCGTGCGCAGCGCCTCCAGCTTGCCCCGGTTGCGTCCGGCCAGCGCCCAGCGGCAGCCGGCCGGCGCGTTCCGGGCCAGGTACTCGGCCGTCAGCGCGCCGGTGAAGCCGGTGGCGCCGAACAGGACCAGGTCGTACGGGCGTTCGGCATCCATGAGCGTTCCCTACCGGCCGGTAATGACGGAGCGCCTCACGCTAGGGACCGGGGCACGACGGTGTCAACCGTCCACGCCGGGGCCCGGTGCCGCCGGCAGCAGCGGGGCAGACTGCCCCGAGACGATCTGGCGGAGCGTCAGCAGACCGATGTAATGTCACACTTCATGACATGCACCCGCTATCTCCTGGCCGCGAGCCTCGTCGGCGCGCTCGCCCTCCCCCTGTTCCCCACCAGCGCGGCGGCCCAGGCCCAGCCCGCCTGTCGCACCGCCGCCGCGCCCCCGGTCGACGCCGAACAGGCACGGCTGGCGGATCCGAGGGCGGCCGCCTTCACCGAGCGGGCCGGGCTCGGTGACTTCGTCGGGAGGTTCCCCGCCGCCCTGTGCTCCGCGCGGAACGCCGCCGAGGCCCGGGAGCTCGTGGACGCCTGGGGCCGGGCGCTCTGGCGGGCGGCGGTGGACCGCGCCCAGGACCGGCGGCGCGGCGGCGACCTGCCCGCCCGGGACGACCGCCCGCTCTACTGGACGCGGCTGGCCATGACCGTCCGGCTCGCCCAGTGGCAGCCCGCCTTCCCCATCGACACCGCCGACCTCCGCTCGCGGTTCGAGGACGCCTCCCGCGGGCTGCTGGACAACGAGTTCAGCGGGACGCCGGGCGTGCGCCGGGTGTTCGTCAGCGGCTTCGACCCCTTCGGCCTCGACGGCGAGCTCCGTCGCGCCAACCCCTCCGGCGCCGCCGCCCTGCGGCTGAACGGTCTGCGGATCACCCTGGCGGACGGCACCCGGGCCGAGATCCGGGCCGTACTGCTCCCCGTCCGCTACGCCGACTTCGACCACGGCATCGTCGAGCGCGCCTTCGGTCCGCGCCTCTCCCCCGGCCCGCGGTCCGCCGACCAGATCACCACCATCAGCCAGGGCTACCCCGGGCTGTTCACCGTGGAGGCCTGGGCCGGCCGCGCCCGCTCCGCCGACCCGTACCCGGACAACACCGGCACGCTCTCCGGCGGCACCCGGGAGCACCCGGTGACCGCCCCTGGCATGGGGCCCGGGGCCGAGTTCATCGCCACCACACTGCCCGCCGCGGCCATGACCGCCGTGCAGCAGCCGTACCCCGTCCAGCTGAACACCGTGGTCACCGAGATCCCCGCCGGGGGCGACGCGCCGGTCGACCGCGAGGACGGTCCCACCCCGGGCTCCCGGGCCGTCGAGGGCGGGGGCGGCGGGTACCTGTCCAACGAGGTGGCCTACCGCTCCAACCGACTGCGGCTGGAACTCGCCCCGCGGCTGCCCGGCGGCCACCTCCACACCCCCGTGCTCACCGGCCTCCCCGAGCACACCGACCGGCTCACCGGCCCGGACCTGGAACGGAACGAGGCCGCGATCACCGACGAAGTCCTCGACATCCTCCGCCACGCCACGCCGTGACCTCCCCGGACCGCCGGGGTGTCCGGCGCCGGCCCCGTGCGGCGGCGTCGGCCACCCCGGCCGGTCGGCCCCGGGCTACCCGCTGAGCGCGTCGACCTCCGCGTAGCCGGGGATGCCGGCGGGCAGCTGTCCGCCGTCACGGACGGCGACCGCCGTGCCGACCGCGGCGCCCAGGGCCGCACGGAACAGCAGGGAGCCGGTGCTGACCCGGCGCACGCCCAGCTCCGCCAGCCGGTCCAGGCCCAGCGCCGGCAGGTGCAGGACGTTCACCGGGACCGGCACCGCGGCCGTCACGGCGGCGATGTCCCCCTCGCGCGCCAGGCCGGGCACGAAGACGCCGTCCGCGCCCGCGTCCACGTACCGTCGCGCCCGGTCCAGCGTCGCGGGCACCGAGGCCTCGACCCCGAGCCAGTAGGTGTCCGTGCGGGCGTTGAGGAAGATCCCCGGCGCCCGGCGCTTCACCTCGCGGACCAGCGCCTCCTGCGCCGCGGGGTCGGCCAGGTGGTCGTCGCGGCCGTCCTCCAGGTTGACCCCGGCGACTCCCAGCTCGGCCAACTCGACCGCCAGGTCGCCCACTTCGGCCGGGTCCGTACTGAAGCCGGCTTCGATGTCGACGGTGACCGGACAGGGCAGCCGGACCAGCCGCCCGGCCAGTGCCACGGTCTCGTCCCGGGCCAGGCCCGCGGCGTCGGGAATGCCGTTGGCCGCGGCCACGCCGAGGCTGGTGGTGCCGATGGCGGCGAACCCGGCGGCGGACAGCGCAGCGGCCGAGGCGAAGTCCCAGGCGTTGGGCAGCAGCAGCGGCCGGCCCCCGTGGTGCAGGGCGTGGAAGGCGGTGGTCATCGGGCCGTCGCCTCCACCAGGCCGGCCGCGAGGGCGAGCGCGTGCGCACGGCCGGGGCAGGCGTGCGGGCCGGCGCCGAACGGTGCGTCCGCCAGGCCGACCTCCACGAGCGTGCCGTCCGGCGCCACCCGGCGGGTCAGGGGCACCGGCGGATCGGTGCGCCCCGCCACCGTGTGGGCCACCAGGGCCTTGGTCGCGTCGCAGGCCTGGACGAGCAGCCCGATCCGGTTGGCCGTGGCCTCGTCGGCGACGCCTCCGCACACCTCGACCAGCCGGGCGAGCGCCCGGTCCGCCTCCTCCGTGACCGCGGTGTGCGGCTGGTACGACGCCGCCACGAGGGCGACGTCCCCGGCCACCTCCGGCGGCAGGCCGAGCGCCTCGGCGAGCACCTCGACCGGCCCGTCACCCCGCTCGGCCGCCCGCAGCCGCAGAGCGTCCGGGTCGAGGGACGCCAGCTCGGCCTCCGCCAGCGCACGTCTGCGGCGGTGGGCCGCGCCGCTGCTGAAGCGCGCGACGGACGACCTCAGCCAGGCGACGCCGCCCGGCGGGGAGTCGGGGACCGGTGGGACGAGGAACTCCGGGTCGGTCAGCACGGCGTGACTCATCAAAGGCATGGCGCCAGGCTAACGGGCACCTCCGACACCGCCCCTGAGCCGCCGGGCCGCCCGGTTGCCCGGCGGCCCGGCGGCCCGGCGACGGGAGAATCACGGCAGGTGGTCGGGGCGCGTGGCCCGACCACCCGCGGGCGTCAGTGCTGCGGACCGGCCGGGGTGGTGGCCGGCGGAGCGGACGGCGGGGTCGAGCCGCTGGCATTGGGGTCGGTCTTCGGCGCCGGGTCGGGGATGTCGGCCATCTTCAAGGACTTCCTCGGCTCCCCGCGAAGGGCCAGGTTCATCGCCAGCTGCCAGATCGGGCCGGGACCGTCGGCACCGAACACCTCCGAGAAGTGCTTGCCGCCGATGGTGATGTTGCGCATCTCGACACCGCCGGCCGGCCCGCCGAGCCAGACCGACGTGGCGAGCTGCGGGGTGTAACCGCTGAACCAGGCGGCCCGCTTCTTGTCCGAGGTGCCGGTCTTGCCGGCGATCTGCCGGTCGCCCTCCAGGTTGAGCGCCGAGCCGGTGCCGTCCGCGGTCACGCCGTTGAGGATGGTGTTCAGCACCTGGGCCGTCGACTCGGAGAACGCCCGGCCGCAGTTGGCGGCCGGGACGGCGATGTCCTTGCCGTCCACGGTGGTGATCTTGTTGATCGCGGTCGGGGCGCAGTACTTGCCCCCGGCGGCGAAGGTCGCGTAGACGTTGGCCATGGTCAGCGGGCTCATCTCCTCCACGCCCAGCGCCATCGCCGGCACCTCGTCCAGGGGCTTGCCGCTGGCCCGGGTGGTGATGCCGAGCTTGTTCGCCATCTGCTTGACCGAGCAGAGGCCGATCTCCTGCTCCATCTGCACGAAGTAGGTGTTGATCGAGCGGGCCATCGCCTCCTTCAGCTGGTAGGGGCCCTTCTCACTGGCGGACTCGTTCGGCACCACCGTCCTGGGCTTGTCGGTGTTCTTCCAGGTGCCCGCACAGGTCTTCATCGTCGGGTACTCGAGCTTGTTCGGGGAGGAGTACTCGGTGACCGGCGACAGGCCCGCCTCCATCGCGGCGGCCGCGACGATCGGCTTGAAGGTCGACCCGGGCTGGAAGCCGTTGCCGCCGCCCATCGCCGCGTCGACGTTGAGGTTGACGACCGTCTGGTTCTTCTTCGGGTCCAGGCCGTAGGGGCGGGTCTGGGCCATCGCCAGGATCTTGCCGGTACCCGGCTCCATCATGGTCGCGGCGGCCGACACCGAGTCGGTGACCTTCACTCTGGTGGTCACCGCGTTCTGGGCGGCGGCCTGCTTGTCCGGGTCCAGGGTGGTGGAGATGTTGAGACCGCCCTGGTCCCAGAACTTCTTCCGCTCGGCGGCACTCGCGCCGAACGCCGGATCCTGCTTCACCACGTGCCGGACGTAGTCGCAGAAGAAGCCCATGCCCGCCTGGGCGGTGATGCAGCCGTTCTGCGGCTCCCGGTACTGCAGACCCAGCGGCGCGGCCTTCGCCTCCTTCGCCTGGTCCGCGGTGAGGTGCTTGTTCTCGACCATCTTGTCGAGCACCACGTTCCGGCGCTTCACCGTGTTCTCCGGAAAGCGCACCGGGTCGTACAGCGAGGGGTTCTGCACCATGCCGGCCAGCGTGGCGGCCTCGGCCACGGTGAGGTCCTTGTTGCTCTTCCCGAAGTAGCGCTGCGAGGCCGCCTCCACCCCGTACGCGCCGTGACCGTAATAGGTGATGTTCAGGTAGTTGGTGAGGATCTCGTCCTTCGTCATCTCCTCTTCCAGTTTGATGGCGACCTTCAGCTCCTGGATCTTGCGGCCCAGTGTCTTGCGCTGCGCCTCCAGGACGGCCGCCTGGTCCTCGCCGGCCTTCTCCACATTGACGTTCTTCACGTACTGCTGGGTGAGCGTCGAGGCACCCTGCGAGGCGGTACCGCTCTCCGCGTTCTTGCCAGCCGCCCGCAGCACGCCCTTGAGGTCCACGGCGCCGTGCTCGTAGAAGCGCGCGTCCTCGATGTCGACCTGCGCCTGGCGCATGAACGGGGACATCTGGTCGGCGGGGATGACGGTGCGGTCGCGCTCGTAGACCTTGGCGATCAGCCCGCCCTTGGCGTCGAAGATCTGCGTGGCCTGCGTCAGCGGCGGCGTCTTGAATTCGCCCGGAATGTCCTCGAAGCTCTCCGCCGTGCTCTTGGCGGTCAGCCCGAACGCGCCGACGGCGGGCAGGGCCACACCGGCCAGCAGCGCACCGGACACCACGCTCACGCCCAGGAAGGTCCCACCGTGGCGGACCAGCCGCAGCGGCGAACTTCGCGCCGGGGGGTTCTCTCCGGCGTCGGACGCATTCCATATCGGGGGAAGTTGAGAAGCCATGCCGGAATGCTAGCGCCCATTTCTGACGCATCGAACGATCAGTCGAACGGTAATGTCCCGGCCGTGTCACAGACACCCGGAGGCTGCCCGTGAATTCCGCCGCGCATTTCTTCGGACGGCATGCCGGAACAAGGATCTCCGGTGAATTCCCGAGAGGCCCCCCGATGAGGAGAACGCCGACGAACCGCCGGTCCGGCGGCGACCGGGCGCCGACACCCGCCCCGGGTCCGCGGATCCGTGACTACACCTGAAGCACCCCTCCCCCTCACAGCACCCTGACATCAGGTAGATGCGGTGAGCGGGTCGAAAGGTTGCACGCACACGGGGATTCCGCTGCACGGTGACCGGGCCGTCGGGAACGCACGACCGGCCGGCGCACCCCGCGGTGCGCCGGCCGGTCCTGGCGGTGCGGTCGGGACTACTGCGGGGTGACGTAGGCGCCGGAGATGCCGCCGTCGACGAGGAAGGTGTTGGCGGTCATGAAGGACGAGTCGTCGGAGGCCAGGAAGGCGACCGCCGCGGCGATCTCCTCCGGCTCGGCGAAGCGGCCGACGGGGATGTGGACGAGGCGGCGGGCGGCGCGCTCCGGGTCCTTGGCGAAGAGCTCCTGGAGCAGCGGGGTGTTGACCGGCCCCGGGCAGAGGGCGTTGACGCGGATGCCCTCGCGGGCGAACTGCACGCCCAGCTCGCGCGACATCGCCAGCACCCCGCCCTTGGAGGCGCTGTAGGAGATCTGCGAGGTGGCGGCGCCCATCACCGCCACGAAGGAGGCGGTGTTGATGATCGAGCCCTTGCCCTGGCGCTGCATGTGCGGGATCGCGTACTTGCAGCAGAGGTAGACGGAGGTCAGGTTGACCTCCTGGACGCGCTTCCAGGCGTCCAGGCCGGTGGTGAGGATCGAGTCGTCGTCCGGCGGGGAGATGCCGGCGTTGTTGAAGGCGATGTCGAGCCGCCCGTACTCGTCCACGGCCCGCTGGAAGAGGTCGCGGACGGCGTCCTCGTCGGTGACGTCGGCCTGGATGAAGAGGCCGCCGACCTCGTTGGCGGCCTTGGACCCGGTCTCCGGGTCGAGGTCCACGCAGACCACCTTGGCGCCCTCGGCGGCGAACCGCCGGGCGGTGGCCAGACCGATGCCGCTGCCCGCACCGGTGATGACGGCCACCCGGCCGTCGAGTCGCTCGCTCATGCTGATCATTCCTCCGTGGAGATGAAGACGTTCTTGGTCTGGGTGAAGGCGGCGAGGGCGTCCGGGCCGAGCTCGCGGCCGAGCCCGGACTGCTTGAAGCCGCCGAAGGGCGTCGAGTAGCGCACCGAGGAGTGCGAGTTGACGGAGAGGTTGCCGGCCTCGACGCCGCGGGAGACCCGCAGGGCGCGGCCGACGTCCCTGGTCCAGATGGACCCGGAGAGGCCGTACTCGGTGGCGTTGGCGATCCGCAGCGCGTCCTCCTCGTCGCGGAACGGGACGACGGTGACGACCGGTCCGAAGATCTCCTCGGTGAACGCCGGGTCGTCGTGCCGGACGGGCGCCAGCACCGTCGGCGGGAACCAGAAGCCGGGGCCGTCCGGGGCGGTGCCCCGGAACGCGACCGCCGACTCGTCCCGGACGTAGGAGGCGACCCGGGCGTGGTGGGCGGCGGAGATCAGCGGGCCCATCTCGGTCTTCTCGTCGGCCGGGTCGCCGACCCGCACGGCCCGCACGGCCGGCTCCAGCAGCGCCATGAACTCGTCGTGGACGGAGGCCTCGACGAGGATCCGGGAGCGGGCGCAGCAGTCCTGGCCGGCGTTGTCGAAGACGGCGTAGGGGGCGGTGGCGGCGGCCTTGGCGAGGTCGGCGTCGGCGAACACGAGGTTGGCGCTCTTGCCGCCGAGTTCGAGGGTGACCGGCTTCACCTGGGCGGCGCAGCCCGCCATGATCTCCTTGCCGACCCGGGTCGAGCCGGTGAACACCACCTTGCGCACGTCCGGGTGGGTGACGAAGCGTGCGCCGACCACCGGGCCGCGGCCGGGCAGGATCTGCAGCACGCCCTCGGGGAGGCCGGCTTCGAGGGCGAGTTCGCCCAGCCGCAGGGCGGTGAGGGGGGTGAGTTCGGCGGGCTTGACGATGACGGTGTTGCCGGCGGCCAGCGCCGGGGCCAGGGCCCAGGCGGCGATCGGCATCGGGAAGTTCCAGGGCACGATGACGCCGACGACGCCGAGCGGTTCCTGGAAGGTGACGTCAAGGCCGCCGGCCACCGGGATCTGCCGGCCGAAGAGCCGTTCGGGGGCGGCGGCGTAGTACTCGATGACGTCGCGGGCGTTGCCGGCCTCCCAGCGGGCGTTGCCGATGGTGTGGCCGGCGTTGGCCACCTCCAGGGCGGCGAGGTGCTCCCGGTCGCCGTCGACGGCGGCGGCGAAGGCGCGCAGCAGCCGGGCCCGGTCGGCGGGGGCGACCCGGCGCCAGGTGTCGAAGGCGGCCCGGGCGCGGGCGACGGCGGCGTCGGTCTCGGCGAGGCCGGCCAGTTCGACGGTGCTGATCACCTCCTCGGTGGCGGGGTTGACCACCTGGTGGAGGTCGGGGTCGGTCATCGGGTCGTCTCCCTGGAGCGTGCGCAAGCGTGATCGGCGGGAAGGCGGCTCGCCTCGACGAGCGCGCGGAACAGGCGCGGGTCGTCCGGGTCCGTCTCGGGGTGCCACTGGACGCCCAGCGCGAAGCGGTGGCCGGGCAGTTCGAGTGCTTCGACCGTCCCGTCCTCGGCCCGGGCGGTGACGCGCAGTCCGCTGCCGGTGAGGTCGGTGGCCTGGTGGTGGTAGCAGTTGACCTCGGCGGCCGGTCCGAGGACGGCGGCCAGTCGGCTGCCCGCCTCGACGTCGACGCGGCGGCGGACGAACTCGGCCGGGACGATCTGGTGGCTCCGCTCGGGCAGGTGCTGGCGGAGGGTGCCGCCGAGGGCGACGTTCAGCAGCTGCATGCCGCGGCAGACGCCGAGCACCGGCAGGTCGCGGTCGAGGGCGCCGCGCAGCAGGGTCAGCTCCCAGTCGTCGCGGGCCTGGTGCGGTGGGCCGGTCCGCGGGTCGGCCTCGGCGGCGTAGCGGGCGGGGTCGATGTCGGGTCCGCCGGCCAGCACCAGGCCGTCCAGCGCGTCCAGCAGAGGGCCGGCGTCGCCGGGCTGCGGCGGTAGCAGCACGGGCGTGCCGCCCGCCGCGGCGACGGAGTCGACGTAGGTCTGCGGGACGAGGCTGGCGCGCTGGCGCCAGACGGACCAGGCGGCCTCGTCCTGGTAGCTGGTGATGCCGATCAGGGGGCGTCGTCGGTCAGGGTTCACGGTCGCTCTCTGTGGTCACGGTCGCCGGGGGCGGGTCGGTGTCGGTCGGGGGCATCGGTGTCGGGCACCCGGGGGCGGGTCGGTGTCGGTCGGGGGCATCGGTGTCGGGCACCCGGGGGCGGGTCGGTGTCGGTCGCCCGGGGTCGGGTCGGTGTCGGTCGCCCGGGGTCGGGGCGGGGTCGTCGGGCGCGGTCACAGCCGTTCGAAGCCGCGGCGGCGCTCCCAGTCGGTCACCGCCCGGTCGTAGGCGGCGAGTTCGACCCGGCCGGCGTGGGCGTAGTGGCGGACGACGTCCTTGCCGAAGGCCTCGCCCGCGGCGGCGCTCCGCTCGAAGGCGGTGACCGCGTCGCGCAGGTTGGCCGGTACCCGGGGGGCGTCGGAGGCGTAGGCGTTCCCGGTGAACTCCGGTTCGAGTTCCAGCTGTTGCTCGATGCCGTGCAGGCCGGCCGCGATCAGGGCGGCGACCGCGAGGTAGGGGTTGACGTCGCCGCCGGGGACGCGGTTCTCGAAGCGCAGCGAGGGGCCGTGGCCGACCACCCGCAGGGCGCAGGTGCGGTTGTCCCGTCCCCAGGCGATCGCGGTGGGCGCGAAGCTGCCCGGTACGTACCGCTTGTAGGAGTTGACGGTGGGGGCGAACAGCAGCGCGAAGTCCGCGAGGCAGGCGAGCTGTCCGGCCAGGAAGTGCTCCATGGTGCGGGAGAACCCGTTCGGCCGGTCCCCGGCGAACACCGGCGCGCCCTGTTCGTCGCGGAGGCTGAGGTGGATGTGGCAGGAGTTGCCCTCGCGCTCGTCGTACTTGGCCATGAAGGTGAGGCTGTAGCCCTCCTGCGCGGCGATCTCCTTGGCCCCGGTCTTGTAGACGGAGTGGTCGTCGCAGGTGGTGAGGGCGTCGGCGTACTTGAAGGCGATCTCGTGCTGGCCGAGGTTGCACTCGCCCTTCGCCGACTCCACGGTGAGGCCGGCGCCCGCCATGCCGTTGCGCAGCCTGCGCAGCAGGGGTTCGATCCGGCCGGTGCCGAGGACGGAGTAGTCCACGTTGTACTGGTTGGCCGGGGTGAGCTTGGTGTAGTCCTTGTCCCAGGCCTGTTCGTAGGTGTCCCGGAAGACGATGAACTCCAGCTCGGTGGCGGCCTGGGCCTGCCAGCCGTACCCGGCCAGCCGGTCCAGCTGGCGGCGCAGCACCTGGCGCGGGGAGACGGCGACGGGCGTGCCGTCGTGCTGGGTGATGTCGCACTGGACCATGACGGTGGCCGGGTGCCAGGGCACCGCGCGCAGGGTGGCGAGGTCGGGGCGCAGGGTGAGGTCGCCGTAGCCGCTCTCCCAGGAGGAGATGTCGTAGCCGTCCACGGTGTTCATGTCGATGTCGACGGCGAGCAGGTAACCGCAGCCCTCGGCGGCGTTCGGGACGACGTCGGTCAGGAAGTAGCCGGCGGCGACGCGTTTGCCCTGGAGGCGGCCCTGCATGTCGGTCATCGCGAGCACGACGGTGTCGACGGAGCCGTCGGCCACGCGGGCGCGCAGCTCGTCGAGGGTGAGCCTGCTGTTCAACGGATCTCCAGTTCGGCGTCTTCGGCGTCCGGTGCGGCGGGCCCCGGCGGGGTCTCGTGGATGCGGGGGCCGGTGAACCAGTGGCGGGCGGAGGCGAGCCACCAGAGGCCGGCGAAGCCGACCACCACGGTGACGGCGACGGGCGTGTAGTTGAAGCTCTCGGCGGTGATCGGGCTGACGGTGGGGAGCATGAACAGGACGGTGATCACGGCGGTCCAGCCGACCGCGACGGTGCCGATCACCCGGCTCCAGCGGCCCAGGTGCCACGGGCCGCGCGGGAACGCCTCGCCCTGGCGCAGCCGCAGGTAGACCGGGATGACGTAGGAGATGTACAGGCCGATGACCGAGATCGAGGTGACGGCGGTGTACGCGGTGGAGTTCCAGAGCGCGGGCAGGCCGAGCAGGAGCGCGCCGCCGGTCGCCAGCCAGACCGCGTTGGTGGGGGTCTGGGTGCGCGGGTCGATGCGGTGCCAGAGGGCGGAGCCGGGCAGTGCGCCGTCACGCGAGAAGGCGTAGATCATACGGGAGTTGGCGGTGACGGAGGCCATGCCGCAGAAGAACTGGGCGCCGATGACGATCAGCAGGAGCAGTTCGGCGCCGTTGGTGCCGATCGCGTCGATGAAGATCTGGGCGGGCGCCACCCCGGTGTCGCTGTGCAGCGCGCCGTCGTAGTCGCGGATGGCGAAGGTGATGCCGAGCAGCAGGATCCAGCCGGCCACCAGGGAGACGGTGATGGCGTTGACGATGCCGCGCGGGCCGGAGCGGGCCGCGTCCTGGGTCTCCTCGGTCATGTGCGCGGAGGCGTCGTAGCCGGTGAGGGTGTACTGGGCGAGGAGCAGACCGAGCATGGCCACGTAGAGCTGGTTGTGGAAGCCGGTGTTGTTGACGAACTCGGTGAGGACGAAGGACGCCGAGGCGTGCCGGTCCGGCACGAGGACGAGCACCCCGACGATGACGGCGACGCCGACCAGGTGCCACCAGACGGACAGGTTGTTGAGGAAGGCGACGAGCCGCACGCCCCGGGTGTTGAGCAGGCCGTGCAGCACCAGGATGACGGCGAAGATCTCCACGGTGTGCGCGGGGCTGGCCGCGAAGCCGAACTGGAGGCTGAGGAAGGCGTTCGTGAAGAAGGCGGCGCCGTAGTCGACGCCGGCGGTGACCGCGACCTGGCCGAGGAAGTTGAACCAGCCGGTGAACCAGCTCCAGGCCGGGCCCCGGCTGCGGGCCAGTTTGGCGGACCAGTAGTAGAGGCCGCCGGCGGTCGGGTAGCTGGAGCAGATCTCGGCCATCGCCAGCCCGACGCAGAGCGTCAGCAGGCCGACCACCGGCCAGCCCCAGATGATCATGGCGGGTCCGCCCGCGTTCATCCCCGTCCCGTACAGGGTGAGGCAGCCGGACAGGATCGAGACGATGGAGAAGGAGACGGCGAAGTTGGAGAATCCCGACATCGAGCGGGCGAGCTCCTGGGTGTAGCCCAGCTCGCGGAGGCGTTGTTCGTCGGCGGAAACGGGAGGCGCGCCGTCCGGAAACACCGGCGGGGCAGGGTGGTCGGGTGAGCGTTCGTCGGTCATGGGCACCCCTGGGGGTTGAGGGTGTGCCGGGCCGTGCGCGACCACGGCGGTGTGGTGCGCGGCTCCCGGCGGGTCAGACGGTCGGGCGGCTCTCCAATGGTCTGGAACCAGACCATTGAGGTGGGTGAGCAGCATCGTTCACCCAGCGGCAGGGCCGCGTCAAGGGCTCCGGGGGCGCGAGTCGGAAGGTGCGTGCCGGAGGGCGCTCATAGGTACGATTCCGGCGTGGACGTCGACGAAGCACGCGAACAGGCGCGCCTGGACTGGCAGGCCGGGGCGATCTTCCGGCCCGTCCGGACCGGCAACGCCTTCGAGGAGACCGTCGAACGCCTGCTGCAGGCGATCAAGCTCGGGGTCTTCGGGCACGGCGACCGGCTGCCCGCCGAGCGCGACCTCGCCGCCCGGCTCGGGGTCAGCCGCGAGACCCTGCGCGAGGCCCTCCACACGCTCCAGGAGGCCGACTGCGTCGAGTCGCGCCGCGGCCGCTACGGCGGCACCTTCGTCACCTACCGGATGCCGCCGCCGGACGTCGGCGAGCTGCGCCGCGCCGTCCGCGACCTCGGCGGCGAACTGGAGGACGCGCTGACCTACCGCCTGGTGCTGGAGACCGGCGCCGCCGAGGCCGCCGCCCGGCGCACCCTCTCCCCCGACCAGCGCGCCCACCTGGAGCGCCGGCTGGCCGACCTGGAGGGCGCACCCGCGGAGCGGTACCGCCAGCTGGACTCGCGCTTCCACCTCGCCGTCGGCGAGCTCACCGGCTCGCGCACGCTGGCCACCGGCATCGCCGAGGCCCGGATGCGCCTCAACGACCTGCTGAACGCCATCCCGATGCTCGACCGCAACATCGAGCACGCCGCCGACCAGCACCGGGCGATGGTCCGGGCGATCCTGGACGGCGACGGCGAGGCCGCCCGCCGCGCCACCGAGGAGCACCTCGCCGGGACGGCCGCCCTGCTCCGGGGCTTCCTGGCCTAAGGGGTGTTTGCGAAGTCCCGGCTGGACTCCGCTCCCGCCCCGGACGAACCACCGATCACCCTAACTTCCTTGACTTTCAAGGGAGTTCAGGCCAGACGGGGACCGGTTCGGGCCAGCTCCGGGCAATCGCGGCACCCGGGCCGCAGGGCGGTGCCTACCGTCGACGGGTCGGTTGGCACCCGTCCTGTCGGCCGCCCCGTCGTGTGGAACACCGAGGTAGGGAGTCCGCGCTGTGTCATCCTTGCTGCACTACGAGCTCGTCGCCGATCCGACGTCCCTCCAGGCGTCGCTCCAGGACGAACCCTCCCTGGGGACGGTCTACGTGATCGTCTCCAACACGCACCAGTCCCAGGTGGAGTGGGAGTACATCGACGTGGTGATGCCGTTGCTCGCCATGTCCTCCGACCTGACGGCCAACGCCGCGGCGGTCACCGCGAGCGTCGAGCGGACGTACCAGAGCCCGTTCGACGACGCGCTGGAGTTCCGCTGGGGCAGCGCCCAGGGCCACTTCCGGGCACAGCTCTCCCAGGCGCAGCCCCCGACGAGAAGGAACGCGCTCCTGAGCAGCCACGGGGCGCTGGTCCTGAAGCTGGAGAACATCCCGGTCTCCGAGGGCGCGGGCCTCACCCTCCTGGAGATCCGCGAGAAGGCCGGCGGCGGCGACGCCAACGAACCCATGCGGCGGGACCACTGCACCACCACCCTGGGCCTGGTGAAGCAGACGCCGAGGGTCCCGCGCAACTTCCGCGCGCAGCGGTCCCTGGTGAACGGTGACGCGGGCGAGACCCTGCTGCTCCAGTGGGACGGGCCGACCGGTCTCGACTACGCGATCCTGGATCCGACGGGGGCCGAGGTCCACCGCGAGCCGGCCGTGCAGGGAGCCGCGGGGGCGCACCGGGACTACAGCTGGCCCACCGCCGCCCCGAAGCGCGGCACCACGTACACCCTGGTCGCCAAGGCCCCCGGCGGCGGGCAGCAGCGGGGGTACTTCCTCACCACCACCGTCCACGCGCTCGTCCCCGAGTTCGACAGCGGGACGCGCACGCCGTGGATCGAGGGGACGGCGAACAAGGCCCTGGTCACCTTCACCGCGGACGGCCTGGAGGTCCGCGACGCCAAGCGCGACCTGGGGACGGTGCAGGCCAACAAGGTCGACGTGGACAACGTGACCACCCGGCTGGTCCAGGGGCGGACCGACAGCGCCGGCTGGATCACCTTCCCGGACATCGGCGTCAACGTGTACCACGGCACCAACAGCGACCTGGGCGTCCTCACGGCCGCCCGGGCCGACGTGGAGGGCGTCAACACCACGTGGGCGGGCAGCCGGGCCGGCGGGAAGGGCTGGATCGACTTCACCCAGCCCGGCGCCACCCTCCACAAGGACGGCAACCAGGACCTCGGCACCCTCACCGCCGACAAGGCCGAGCTGAACGGCCTGAACACCACGTGGGTCGGCGACCGCGACGGCGGCCAGGGCTGGATCGACTTCCTGCAGAACGGCATCGACGTCCACAAGGACGGCGGCCAGGAATGGGGCGTCATCGCCGCCGACAAGGCCGACCTCAACGGCATCAACACCAAGTGGGTCCAGGGCCGGAGCACCACCGACGGCTGGATCGAATTCCCCGCCAACGGCGTCCGCGTCCTGCGCGACGGCGGCCACGAACTCGGCACCGTCACCGCCGGCGAGGCCGATCTCAGCGTGCTGCGCACCGAGCAGGCCCGCGTCTCCGGTGAGGCCTGGGTCACCGGTGGGGTACGGGTGAAGGGCCTGCTCACCGCCACCGGGGGGATGAAGCTCTACCACGAGGGGGAGCGGATGTTCGTCACCATGCCGGACCGGATCCTCTTCTACGGGATCAACGAGTTCACGCAGTGGGTGACCTTCGCCCAGGGCATCGCCGTCACCTACGGCGACAGCAGCGTCTCGATGGCCAAGGGCAACGGGATGCTGGTCAGGAACAGCAACCTCCAGATCCAGCACGGGACGCTCTCCATCTCCTCCGGCGGCAACCCGCCGCAGGTCCGGGAGCTGTGAGGACCCCCGCGGCACCTTGACCGGCACCAGGCCCCGCCCCCGCGGTCCCGGGGGGGGCGGGGCCTGGTGCATGTGCCTCATGCGCCGGGACCGGGGCCGTCTCATGAACCAGAACCAGCCGAATGACGAATGACGAATGACGAATGACGAATGTTGATCAATGACTGCCAAATGTTGCTCGTGGTCCACTGACATCGATCAGGAGTTTGCCCTGTACTTCCGACGCAAGGTGCGTGCTATTGGTCTAGACCATGGACGTCACAACGCCCTGCCCCACCAAGGAGGATCACCCATGAAGGGTCTTCGACTCCCGGTACCGGCACCGGGCCCGGAGCCGGGTCAGGGCGGACGCGAGCCGGGAGGACCGGTCGCCGGTCCTCCCAGCGATGTGCCGGGGGCCGGAGCTCTCACCCGGCCCGGCGGGCGCGACCGCCGGCGGCCCTACGCCCAGAGCTGTTCGCCGAGCGTCCCGCCCGGTGCGGCGCCGGGGAGCACGTAGGCCACGGCCGAGGCCCGGTGCTCGACGAACGGGCCCAGCGCGTCGCGTTCGGCCAGGCGGTTCTGGACCCGGGTGAACAGGGCGGGATCGCGCATGAAGGCGCAGAACAGCAGGCCGCGGTCGTCGAGGCCGTCGTCGTAGCTGTAGCTGCGGCGGAGCATCCGGGCGCCGCCGTCGAGACGGGGGCTGCTGAGGCGGACGTGCGCGGACGCGGGGATGACGTAGGAGCCGTCCGGGTTCTTGGCGTAGATGTCCGGGTCGTCGTGCTCGGCGGCGCCGGTGAGCGGGACGCCGTCGCCGCCGCGGCGGCCCATCACCGCGTCCTGCCGCTCCCCGGGGAGCGCCGCGAAGCCGTCGACGTCCATCCGGATCCGGCGGTACACGAGGACGGTCCCGTTCTCGTGCGGCCCCGGCGGGCCCCAGACCCACTGCCGGGCGGCGTCGTCGTCGGGATTGGCGGTGCCGTCCTTGAAGCCGAACAGGTTCCGCGGTGTCACGCCCCGGGGCGTGAGGGGCAGAAAACCGGACTGGGTCCAGCGGGGAACGAGGCCGGCGGCCTTCGCGGCGGCGGTGGCCAGTTCCGCGACGACGGTCGGGGTCCAGCGGTCGGCGGCGCACAGCTGGACCACCAGATCGCCGTGGCTGCGCGCCGGGTCGAGGCGCTCGCCGGGGAACGGCGGCAGGTCGGCCAGGGCGGCGGGCACGTTCAGGCCGAGCCGGGAGGCGAGTCCGGGACCCACGCCGACCAGGGAGGTTAGCCGGGTCGGCACGCCCGTCCCCAGGCGCGGGTCGGGCAGCGTACCGGCGGCCGCGCCGGAGAGGGTTCGGGTCAGCGCGTCGAGGACGGCGCGGAGGGTCTGCCGGTCCGCGGCCGCGGTGGTCGGCGGGAGGTCGAACGACAGCATTTGTGCGACAGGCAGTTGAGGCTCCGTCACCCCGGCCTGCCGGGGCCCGTGGAAGGGGACCGCCGACCCGGGCGGCGGGCCGGCGGGGTGCGACCGGTCGTCCGGCGTCAGGACGTCGCCCGCCAGCGCCTCGGCGGCCGCGCCGATCCCGGCGGCCAGCACCGCGCCCGCCGCGAGCACGGCCCTGCGTCCCAAACCGGCCGCGGCTGGTCGTGCCGGTTCCTGCGGATTTCCCGGTTCGGTATGCATGGCCGATATTGGAGACGATAGAACACGTATCATGCAAATCCCCTCTCCTCAGCGCCTGTTGTCCGCTCGGGCCGCCCGGCCCGCCGCATTCCGGGCTTCGCTGCCGAGACGCCTGTCGGTGCTGGTCACCCTGGTCGCGGTGGCGGCGACGGGGTGCTCGGCGACGGATTCCGAGCCGTCCGGGAAACCGCATCCGGCCGGGAACGTTGTTCGCGTACCGGAGGACTTCGCCACGGTGCAGCAGGCGGTGGACGTCGCGCGCGAGGGTGACACCGTGCTGATCCAGCCGGGGGTGTACCGCGAGAGCGTGCGGGTCACCGTGCCGCGGGTGGTCGTGCGCGGCACGGACCGGAACGCGGTGGTCCTCGACGGCGGGGTGCGGCTCGTCAACGGCATCACCGTCACCGGCGCCGGCTCGGTGGTGGAGAACCTCACCGTCCGCGGCTACCTCGCCAACGGCGTCCTGTTCACCGGGGTCACGGACGACCAACTGCAGCGTCACGGCGCCGGCGGCTCGGCCTACGACCCGCTGGACACCGTCCGCTTCCCGCCGGTGCAGGGCTTCCGGGCCTCCCGGGTGACGGCGTACAACAACGGGCTCTACGGCATCTACGCCTTCGACGCTCGCGGCGGCGTCATCGAGGACTCCTACGCCTCCGGCGGCGCCGACTCCGGCATCTACGTCGGCCAGTGCAAGCCCTGCGACACGCTGGTGCGCGGCAACACGGTCGAACGCAACGCGGTCGGCATCGAGATCACCAACGCCTCGGACAACCTGACGGTGCTCGGCAACCGCGTGGTCGGCAACCGCGTCGGCGTGACGGTCAACTCCAACGACCTGGAGGCCCTCGCCCCGCAGCACGGCGCGGTGATCGCCGGCAACGTGATCGCCGGCAACAACGCCGCGGACTCGCCCGAGCAGGCCGACGGCGGCTTCGGCATCGGCATCGGCATCGGCGGCGGCACCGCGAACCAGGTGCTGCGCAACCTCGTCCAGGACAACCGCGCGGCCGGGGTCGTCATCACCGACCCGCCCGGGCACCCCGCCGTCGGCAACCGCGTCGAGGGCAACCACGCCACGGCCAACGGCGTCGACCTCGTGCTGGCCTCGACCGATCCCGGGAACTGCTTCACCGGCAACTCGCCCGCGACGCAGAGCCCGAACGGGCTGGAGGAGGTGGCCGGGTGCGGCGGCGCCGCGCGCCAGGCCGTCCCGGCCGGTCGGCCGGCCGCCGTCGAACCACCGCCCGGGACACCGTTCAACTCCGTGCCCGTGCCGCCCGCCCAGCCGTCGATGCCCGATCCGACCGCGCCCGGCCGCCCGGCGACGGACCTGCCCGGACCGGTCGATCCGAACCGCTACCCGCTGCCGACCGACGTCGCCGCCATGCCGCAGCCGAACGGAGCCGGACCGGCCTGAGCGCGACCGAACCGAGCCCGGCCGGCCGACAGCGCTGCCCGCCGGTCGGGGATCCCGGGGGGACCCCGGCCGCGCCCGGCCGGCAGCGCTGTGTCAGCCGGCGGCCCAGGGTGCCTCGGGCAGCTTCGCCGCCTCGTCGCGCCCGGTGATCTCGACGGTCGTCGGGGTGCCGAGGCCGGGCATCCGCATCGTCACCCGCCGCAGACCGCCGTCACCGTCGATCCAGTAGGTCAGCGGCGACAACTCACCGTCGGCCCCCGCCCCGTGCGCGGCGTCGCCGGAGCGCGGTCCGGAGAACCGGTCGTAGCTCCGGCCGTCGATCAGGTCGCGGCCCAGCCATCGCGGACCGGACTGCGCGAGCAGCAACGGGTTGTCGGGCCGGTCCGCGCCCAGCTGGATCAGCAGTTGGAGGCCGGAGTCCAGGGGGTCCGCCGTGTAGCCGCGCGGCGACCAGCCCGGGCGGGGGATGTGCTCGGCCTGCTGCCAGGCCGGGCCGCCGCCACCACCCGCCTGCGGCGCCAGCCCCAGGCCGGCGCCGTCCCACACGATCAGCCCGTGGTCCAGCTCACCCGTGGGCCCGGTGACCCGGTAACGGCCCGCCGCCCGGTGCGTGCGGTAGTCCACGACCCCTTCCACCCGCACCATCACGCCACCGCCCTCGGCCGCGGTGAGGGTCACCGTCGCCGGGCTCGCCTGGTACAGGTTGAGGCGCGACACCGCGATGCGCGATGCCTCGTCGACGGTCACCGGCCGACTGGTGGTGCTGTCGGACGCGTTCCGGTAGACGACCACGCCGCCCGTGGCGGCCCCGCACACGGCGACCGCCAGCAGTGCCCTGAGCCAGCCGACCCGCCGCGGCGTGCGGGCGCCACCGGACTTCCACCGGGCGGTGGGACCGCCGGGCCTCCTCCCGGCCGTCTTGTCGCCGGGCTTCGTCCCGGCCGTGCTGTCACCGGGCTTCCGCCCGGCCCTCTTGTCGCCGGACTTGCTCCGGGCCATGACCGTGCCCTCTCTCACGTCGGTGACACACTCGGGCGGGTTCGCGGACCCGATGGTCCGCGAACCCGCCCGATCCGCCCCTGCCGGCCGCCGGCCCGTCGGGCTCCGACGGCCGGGCCGGGGTGTTACCGGTGCCGGGCCCTACGCCCGCGCAGTCCTACCAGCACCCCGCCGAGCGCCGTGAGCGCCACGGCGACGAGGGCCATCGGAACGAGCGGCCCCGTGCCGGTGCTCGCCAGGGGCGAACCCGGCGCGGGCCTCGGCGGGCCCGGTGCGGCGGCCGGCACGACGGGCGGCTCCGGCGGGTTCGAGGCGGGCGGGACGCCGGCCGTCTCCGTCGGGGTCGGCGTCGCGGGCGGCGTCGTCGGCGTGGGGGTGGGCGACGGGGTGGGCAGCAGCCGGTTGACCGCCGTGACCGAGACGCCGTCCGCGAGGTTCTCGGACGTCAGCACCAGCGGACCGAACACCGTGGTGTCCGGCGCCGCGTAGCCCTCGGGCGGGCTGAGCTCCTGCCAGTAGTACGTCCCGGGCTCACCGGCGCCCCGGCACAGGCCGTCGGTGCCGGTGGTGCACGGGCTCCCCAGCTTCGCGTCCGGCTTGTCACCGGTGGGCTGCAGCCCGTCGGTGCCGTTCGTCTCGTGCCACAGCTGGAACCTCGCCCCCGCCAGCGGCTTGCCGTCCTGGTCGTGCTTGACCAGGCGCAGCGCGCCCTCCTGCCGGCGGAACCCGAAGTCGAAGGTGTGGTCGTTCTCGCCCGGCCCGCCGGTGGTCAGCGCCCGTTCGGGGAACCGTCCGCCGTCGGGGACGACGCCCTTGGAGTCGACGAAGTGGTTGTCGCCGACGTCCGCGTCGGTGGGCACCCACTGGTACAGGGGGCCGCCCTTGGCGTAGTCGGCCGGGTTGTCCAGCCTGATGGTGTACTTGGTGCGCGGCTTGAGGCCGCCGTCCACGTCGGAGTCGTCGAAGTAGTACTCGCCGCGGGTGGTCGTCCTCGTCGTGCCGACGAGCTTCCCCGACTCGTCGTAGAGGTGGACGGTCGCGCCCGGGACGGGGCGCTGGCCCGGCCGCTGGACGCCGGTGCGCTCCGGGTCGTACCAGACCCGGTTGCCGATCTGCAGCGGCGCCTGGTCGCAGAGGACCTCCAGGTCGCCCATCGACGCGCCCTTGCCGAACGGGGCCACCGTTCCCGGCGGGTTGAGCCGCAGGCCGAACTTCGGGTCCTGCTGCCCGTCGCGCTGGAGGAACGACGTGCCGTACCCGAAGGCGGTGTGGTTGGGGTCGAAGGCGGAGACCGCGATGGTGTTCTCGGCCTTGGAGAGCGCCATGCCGGCGAACGCCGTGTTGCGGTGGCCGCCCCAGCTGGTGTCGAAGAACCGGGTGCCCCGGGGGGACAGCCCGCAGCCGTTGTTGGTGTCCAGCACGAACGTGCCGCCCGCCGGGCAGGCCTTGTTGAGGTCGCCGCCGGACATGACGACGGCGACGGAGCCCGGTGCGGGGGCGGCCGGGGCGCGGTCGCCGAAGCGGTCGCGGAAGGCCAGCAGCATCGAGCCGTCGGCCTCGAAGGCGATCTCGCCCAGCTCGGGCTCGGGGTTGGCGATGGTGGAGGCGCCGCACGGGTTGCCGTTCTGCGACGTCGGGTAGGTGCTCGTCCACGGGAACCAGCCCGCGCCGTCGCACGGGCCACCGCCGACGGTCGACTGCCGCGGGTAGTCGAGCGGCTGGTCCAGGACCGGCTTGCCGAACACCCCGGTGGCGAGGTCGAACGGCAGGACGACCGCCCGGAGGTCGGCGACCTTGCCGGTGGACTCGCCGGAGCACACCCCGCCGAGGTAGCCCTTGCCGTCCTGGAGGCCCAGGCCGAACGGGCGCCAGTCCCCCGCCGCCGGGCAGCCCGGATCCGGGACGGCGTAGGAGGCCTTCGGCGCCGCCGCGGTGGGCGCGGTGGCGTCGTAGCGGTAGAGCCTGCGGTCGTTGAGGTTGACGACGAAGAGGTCCCGGCCGTCATCGGTGATCTTGAGGCCGCCCAGGCTCTCCTTGCCCGGCACACCGAGGAAGGCGTCGTCGGTGCCACCGCCGTGGACCGTCGCACCGGCCTCCGGGACGGTGGTGAACAGGGTCGTCCTCTTCTGGGCGAGGTCGGTGACGTAGATCGCCCCGGCGCCGCCCGGACCGTAGTCGGTGGTGCGCTTGGCCAGCGCGGAGGAGAACACCCGCCGGTCGGACCGGTTCCACCCGATGCCGTAGATCGTGCCGGTCTCGGCGTCGGTGGCGATGTCCGTGGCATTCACGTCCACGCCGTCCTGGCCGCGCGCGCTGTAGGGGAAGGACACCAGCGTGCGCTGGGCGCCGCCCTCGCGCGCGGCGGGCTGACAGGTCGTCACCAGCGGTGCGTTCTTCTGACAGTAGTCACCGGGGTTCCACAGCCCCGTGGTGAACGCGACGTTCTTGCCGCCGGAGAGGTCGACGAACTCCTCGTTGCTGCTCAGCTTGTTCGGAGCGCCGTCCAGTCCCTCCCGGGAGGCGAAGGCCGGGAACAGCACGCCCGGCTTCGGATTCACCACCTGTACGCGGTACTTGCCGCCGGACAGCTTCGCCGCCGGGGCGAGGGTGACCGTGCCGTCCGCCGCCGTCGCCCCCTGGACCGCGGTGCCGGCGTCGTCGGTGAGCGTCACCGTGACACCCGCGAGCCCGGGTTCCAGCGCCGGCGTCCAGACCCCGCTCGTGTCCACCGCCCGCACCACCCGGACCGTCACCGACCCGTCGCCGGACTGCGGGAACGCCGCCGGCGCGACGGCCAGCGAGCAGCCCGCGATCCCCAGTGCCACTGCCGCGGTTCTCGCCACGGCCCGGCGGCCGGGCGAGCCCGACCGCCCCCAACCCGGCCCGCGCGCGGAGCCGTTCAACCGATCACTTGTAGATGTCATTCCCACTCTCATCGTCGAGGGCCTGCGCCCGGCCGCGTGAGGAGCCGTGTGGAGTGACGGAGCACCCGCCATTCAGCGGAAGCTTAAAGGCGTCGCAAGGAAGGTGCGGGCACAATCGTCATTTTGACGCTCCATCAGGTGACCGTCCCCGATCTCGGCGGCGACCCGGAGTTCCGCGGGCGGTACGTCCGCGGACCGACCGCCGACCCCGACATGCCGACGCCCCAAACCTTCCCGGGCAGCTCGCCAGCCGATCGGGTGAATCCGCCGACGACTGTCCGCCGCGCACCCTCCCCACCCGACGAACACCCGCCACCGGCGCGAAGCCGCACGGTCCGCCAGCGCTCGAACGCGCGCTCGCCGCCTGCGCACTGGGCTCCGCCACCCTCGCCGCACTCCCTCGCGACCACCTCGGGGCGTCCCCGGAAGCGCGCACGGTGCTCGAAACGTCCCCGTTCGCCCCGGGCACGCCCGACGGAAATCCGCTTGAACGCCGCACTCGAACAGCACCATCATCAGACGCCACCCGACCCGAGGTG
Source organism: Kitasatospora sp. NPDC001603 (assembly GCF_040298365.1). Classification (NCBI taxonomy): domain Bacteria; kingdom Bacillati; phylum Actinomycetota; class Actinomycetes; order Kitasatosporales; family Streptomycetaceae; genus Kitasatospora; species Kitasatospora sp. NPDC001603. The sequence goes on along the minus strand of NZ_JBEPAA010000002.1, from coordinate 175,104 downwards.
CCCGCGCGAACTCCACCCGCGGACAGCACACTTGACGCTCACTGTCCGAAGGACGGCGCGCCGGCCGGCATGAGCGCGGACGCCCCGGCGCGTCCCGCGGCCACCGCGAGTCCCCGTCAGCCGAGCAGCCCCCGGAGGTAGCACCGTGGAGATCCTTCGCCAGGCCGTGTCCGTCATCGTCCACGACCAGCACCGCGATCTGGTCGCGACTCTCCGCTACGCAGCGCACGGCTGGCGCGCGACGCCGGCGTGGACGATCCCCGGCGGCAAGGTCGAGGAGGGCGAGCGGCTCGACGAGGCCGCCGCCCGCGAGTTGCGGGAGGAGACCGGGCTGATCACCGATCCCGGGGGCCTACGGCTCGTGCACACGATCCAGGTCCGCCAGGGCTGGGACGGCGAGGGCCCGTTCCTGCTGTCGGTGTTCCTCGCCACCGCCTGGAGCGGTGAACTGACGAACACCGAGCCGGACAAGCACCTCGGCGCCCCCTGGTCCCCGGTCGACGCGCAACCGCTGCCGATGTTCGCCACCGCCCACGCCGCCCTCACGCTCTACCGGGGCGGGGGCCGCGGCTTCTCCACCCACGGCTGGGGCGGCGAAGGGTCCGACCCGCGTGCGCTCGTCGGCGCGTGAGACCCGGTGGGCCGACACCGCCGACCGCCCGACCCGCACCTCGTCCGCCTCGATCCCCCGCCGCCCCCGCTCTCCCGCCGGCCGGGTGAGCCGCGATGACGCCCGCGCCCGCCCCGGCCCCGCAGTGGAACCGCACTGCGGGGATCACCTCCCCCGGTGTGAGGTCCTCGGCGTCGTCGGCCCTGCATATATGACGATTCATCCTTGTAGGTGCAGTTTCTATACACACCATGGGTGACAGCGCGAATTCGTGCTGTCATAGCTGCGCCAGATCCCCCGGCACGCATCGCACCTTCGCGGGAAGGCAGGAAGATGGGCAGATCCACGTTCGCGGCCACGACGATGGCCGTCACACTGACGGTTTCGGGGTTGCTCGCCGCCGTAGGGAGCCCGGCCCACGCCGAGGCGGGGCAGGACAACATCGGCATGTACAAACAGGAGAAGACCCAGTGGTGCTGGGTCGCCTCCGGGCTGACGATCGCCAAGTTCCAGGGCTACGGCAGCACACAGACGGACTTCTGCACCCGGGCTCAGCCCTCCTACGGCTGCAACAACCAGCCTGCCACACTCGACGACATGGCCAGGGGCTGGAACAGCCTCGGCATGGCCCACCCCGGCTCGGGCCTGAACAGCGCGGCCACGTTCAACCAGGTCTACACCGACGTCAAGGCGGCCCGCCCGGTCGCCGCCCGCATCGGGTGGACGTCCGGCGGTGGCCACATGAACGTCGTCTACGGCTTCGACACGTCGAACAACACCATCGGCGTCGCCGACCCGTGGCCGGACACCGCCACCTACACGTGGTGGAACTACAACGACTACGTCAGCAACAGCTCGTTCAAGTGGACCCACTCCCGGATCGGCATCTCCCGTTAAGGCAGGCGGCATGCACCGAGCAAGAATGTCCAGCAAGCGGGCGGCCTCCCGCCGCTCCCGCCTGACCACCGTCCTGGTACTGAGCGCGGCCGCGCTGCTGGCAGTCGCCGGCCCCGCCCACGCGACCGCGCCCATGGACCCGCTCCCGGCGGACATCCCGGACTACCAGGCCGCCCTCGACCTGGTGAAGTCGGCCGACGTCCGCGCCACCGTCTGCCGCTTCCTCAGCGTGCCGGTGCCCCAGGGGGACGCGGTCGGCGCACCGCAGGCGATCCCCGACAAGGCCGACCCGTGCGAGGGCCTGCCGGCGTTCACCGTCAAGGACCCGTTGGCGCTGAACGAGATCACTCCCGGCTTCGCCGCGGGGACGTCCCTGCCGATCGCCACCGAGGCGGTCAAGCTGAGCTATCTGGTCTCCGCGCTGAACGCCCCGGTCAACGGGCGGAACGCCACCGTCATGCTCGCCCCCACGCAGGGCGGCGGGTGGCACCTGGCGGCCGTGCGCGAGGGCGACAGCGACGCCACGTTCGCGGGCAGGGCCACGGTGGGGACGCTGGTGTTCTCCGAGCCGCAGATCCGCGGCTGGTACCAGCTGAAGCTCACCACGGTCGAACCGCTCAACGACCAGGCGCGACAGGGGCTGGACGGCCAGTCGGCGGTCTCGCTGAGCACGTACCAGAAGCTGGTCAAGGCCCGGTACGCCGACAAGCTGCCCGGCTCGGTGTACGACACCACGGGCATGTCCAGCGGCTACGGCGTCGCGAAGAAGTCGGCAGCCGCCCCTTCCTCGACACCCGTGCTCGTCGGCGGTTCGGGCGTGGCCCTGGCGCTCGCGGGTGGCGCCTTCGCCCTCCTCCGCCGCCGTCGGCGCGACAGCGTCGCCTGAACGCGGCCACCGTCGCCTGAACGGGGCCACCATCGCCCCGACCCCGCCGCCGGCCGGGGTCGGGGCGAAGCCGCCCACCGGTGCTGTCCCACGACGCCGTCGAGCGGCACGACGTACCGCAGGGTGAATCCCTCGGGAGAGGTTCGACCGGGAATCGACTTGTCAGGACTGACGAGGCGTCATAGAACGGGGACCGACAGCGACTCAGGTGAGTCGCCGGGCGCGCGTCGACGTGATGACGACGCATGCCCGGCGCCGTCCGTACGGGAGCCGACCATGTCCGACCGGGAGCGGCTGCACGACGCGGTGCGCGAAGTCCGCGAGTCCTACGACCGGCTGAACGAGCAGCGGCTCGGCCGCCGGTGGGACCTCACCGACTACGCGCTCGGTCTCGTGGGCGACGTGGGCGACCTCGCGAAGCTGGTGATGGCCCACGAGGGCCACCGCACCGACGTGGCGGGCGGCCGCGAGCTGCTCGCCCACGAGCTGTCGGACTGCCTGTTCTCCCTCCTGGTGATCGCCGAGGAGACCGGCATCGACCTCGAAGCCCGGTTCCCGGCCGACATGTCCGCTCTCGCCGCCCGGGTCCGCGCGCAGCTCGCCACGGGAGCGACGCCGCCTCCCGCCGCGCCCTGACCCAGCCGGGCGCCGCGCGGCACGAGCGACGAACGCCCCGCCCCGGGGCGGACGCCCCGAATGGTGTTGCGCCTCGCCGACGTCTGGTGGAGCCTCTCAGGCTGGAGGTGGTCCAGGTGACCGACATCAGGGTCTCGCTGTCCGTGCGCGATCTCACCCACGAGGACCTGCCCTCGTGCGGCTGGGCGGGCTCCGCCCTGCATGTGCGCAGGCTCGCCGACCAGGTGCGACGGGCCGAGCGCGGTGAGGTCGACTACCTGGCCGTGCACGGGCCCGCCGGCCTGCCGGTGGCGATCGGCGGCGTCGACTACACGGTCAGGAGCGGTGCCGGCACGCTCTGGCAGCTCGGCGTCCATCCGGCGCTCCGGTCGTGCGGCATCGGCGCGCTGCTGATCGCCACCGCGGAGGCCCGGATCACCGCCCGGGGTCTGACCGTGGCCGAACTGGGCGTGGAGGAGGGCAACCCCAGGGCCCGCGCCCTCTACGAGCGGCTCGGCTACCGGGCCTACGGCCGCGAGCCGGACTCCTGGGAGGTGGAGACCGCGGAGGGCTCGGTCGAACGGTACGAGACCGTGTGCACGTTGATGCGCAAGGACCTCACGTAGCCGAGGACGGGCTGCACCGACGAAGTCGGCTGGGTGCCGCAGGCTCCGCCGAAGCACCCCGCCCTCGTGCGGTGCGTCACCGGGCGGAAAAGCTCACCCCCGGCCGCGGCGCACGCCACAATCACCTCAGGCCAGTCGGTGCGCCGACACGATCCGAAGGAGCGCCGCCATGACCCGCTACAGTGTCGACCCCGCCCGGCACGAGCTGATCGCCGCCTGGGGAACCGGCGGCGGCGACCTCTCCGCCCGCGTAGCCGTCCTCCCCGCCGAGGCCGACACCGCCGTGCTGCTGCGCCTGGCCGGCACGCTCACCCAGCTGTCCGAGGCGGCCTGGCGCACCTACACCCACCCGGCCAGCGCCGCCGACTCCCTGGAGTCCGGCAGCGAGGGATGGCGGCGCGAGCGGGAGCGCGAGGCCTTCGGCGAGGTCGCCGCCGCCGTCGCCCGCCCCAACCTGCCCCAGGGCGGGATGCTGACCGTCTCCTACAGCCCCCTGGTGGAGTCCGCGAACCGGATCGGCCGCGCCCTGGTGGGCCTGGGCGACCCGGAACTCAGCGCCACCGTCCTGGCCGAGGCCGCCCAGGAGCTCGCCGCCGTGGAGAGCGCCGAACTCGGCGACCTCTCCGGCCGCGCCCAGCAGGCCGTCCTGCTCAGCCGCGAGGACGCCTCGCCCGCCCAGGTCGCCGCCGCCGACCACCTCTTCCGTCAGGACCCGTTCGGCCCCGCTGAGCTCTTCTCCGGCATCGACCCCACCGCCGCGGCCGTCGCCGCGGCCCACTGGCTCACCGCCGCCGCCGAGATCGCCGCCGAGGCCTCCGGCCACGACCGCGCCACCGTCGTGCTCGAAGCCGACGCCATCGAGGCGCTCGCCCATGAGACCCCCACCCTCGTCCTCGAACTCATCGACGCCGGAGCGTCCCCGCACGACGCCGTCGCCGGGCTCGTCCGGCACGCCCTACAGGTGGCCGATGGGCTGCTGCCCGACCCCACCGCCCTGCGGGACCAGCTCAACGACTTCGAGGAGGCCCTCGCCGAGTACTCGGAGGGCGACGGCGACGGGGGCCTCGACCCGGAGGACACCGGCCTGCGCCTGACCCCCCTCGACCCGCGGCGTCCCGCCCGCGACCTCCTCGAAGACCTCCTCGCCGGCATCCACGGCTGCTGGCTCCTGCACGACCAGTACACCGATTCCGACCACGACGAGGACGCGACCCCGGAGACCCCCGCCCACGAGGACGACGAGGAGGCCGCGGAGGAGTTGCACCAGCAGCGCAGCCGTGGTCAGTTCGCCGCCCGGGTGCGCGCCGTCGCCGCCCGCGATCGCGACCGGCTGGTCTGACGCCGCAGCCGCCGCCGAACCGCCACCGGCGGCGGCCGCTCCGCCGGCGCGACCCGGCGCGGGCCGGCGGCGACGGACCGGACACGCCGCCGGGATCGCGGGTCCGCCCGGAGCTCGTCAGCGGCCGGGTCCGGGTTCGCCGTAGCGGCGCCCCGCCCGGTCGCCGAGCACGGTGACGGCTGCGGGGAGCGGCGAGTCGACCGCGGCCCGGGACCCGCGGACGTTGCGGCGCGGGTCCTGCCCCGGTCCCGGCAGGATCCGTGCGGCGAGGCTGAGCAGGCGGGTCGTGGTGGCGGGAGCGAGGCCCTGGAGCCGGACGCCCACCTTGGCCGCCGGGGTGAGGACGAGTTCGGGCCTGCGGCGCTCGGCGGCCCGGACGATGGCGCGGGCGGCGCGCTCCGCGTCCATGGAGAGCAGGGGGAGCGACGCCGCCGCGGCGAACCAGCTGTACTCGGCGCCGGGCCTGCCGTGGAAGCGGGCCGCGGTGTGCGAGCCGGTCCGCATCAGGCCGGGCAGCACGGTGGTGACGCTGACGCCGGCCCCCTCGCCAGCTCCGGCTCCCGCTCCCGCTCCGGCGAGTTCGGCCCGCAGTCCCTGCGACAGACCGGCCGCGGCGAACTTCGCGGTGGCGTACGGGAGCAGGTGGGGTGCGGCGATGCGTCCGCCGACGGAGGAGATGTTCACCAGCGTGCCGGCCGTACTGGCCCGCAGGTCGGGCAGGGCCGCGAGGGTCAGCCGCAAGGGGGCGAAGAGCATCGTCTCCATCGCCTCGCGGAAGTCCTCCTCCCGCAACGCGTCCAAGGGGCCGACCTGGATGATGCCGGCGTTGTTGACCAGGACGTCCAGGGGCCCGAAGCGGTCGTGCACCGCGTCCAGCAACGCGCGCGGGGCGGACTCGTCGGTGATGTCGCAGACCACGGACGCCACCTCGGCGCCCTCGGCACGCAGACGGCTCTCGGCGAATCCGAGCTCGCGCGGGTCGCGGGCGCAGAGCATCACCCGGCAGCCGCGCCGGGCGAGTTCCTGGGCGATGAGCAGGCCGAGGCCTCGCGACGAGCCCGTGACCAGGGCGGTCCGGTCGGCGAAGCGGTGCAGCGTTCGGGACATGGGGGCTCCCGGGAGCGGTCACGCCGGTGCGGCGTCGGGGACGGGGATCAGTCGGGGACGGGGATCAGGGGTTGAAGAGGATCTTGACGGCGCCGTCCTGCTTCTTCTGGAAGAGGCGGTAGGCGTCGGGCGCCTCGGTGAGCGGGAGATGGTGGGTGGCGAAGGCCTCCACGCCCAGCGGGTCGTCGTCGGAGAGCAGCGGGAGGATGTCGTCGGACCAGCGGTGGACGTTGGCCTGGCCCATGCGCAGCTGGATCTGCTTGTCGAACAGGGTGAGCATCGGGAGCGGATCGGTCATGCCGCCGTAGACCCCGGACAGGGAGATGGTGCCGCCGCGGCGGACGATGTCGATGGCGAGGTGGAGGGCGTGGAGGCGGTCCACTCCGACGTGCTGCATGAGCCGGGCGGCCAGGGAGCTCGGCAGCAGCGCCGTGGACTGCTGGGCGAGGGTCGCGGCCGGCGAGCCGTGCGCCTCCATGCCGACGGCGTCGATGACGGCGTGCGGGCCGCGGCCCTCGGTCATCTCACGGATCGTGTCGGCCAGGCCCTTGCCGTGCCGGTCGAGGTCGAGGACGGTGGTCCCGCGGGCGCGGACCCGCTCCAGGCGTTCCGGTACGAGGTCCACCCCGATCACCTGGCCGGCGCCGCGGTGGGCGGCGATCCGGGTGCACATGTCGCCGATCGGCCCGAGGCCCAGGACGACCAGGCTGCCGCCGTCGGGCACGTCGGCGTACTCCACGGCCTGCCAGGCGGTCGGGAGGACGTCGGAGAGCAGGACGTACCGGTCGTCGGGCGGGCCCTGCGGCACCTTGATGGGCAGCGTGTTGCCGAAGGGCACGCGCAGTAGCTCGGCCTGCCCACCGGGCACCTGGCCGTAGAGCTTCGTGTACCCGAACAGTGACGCCCCGGTGCCGTACTCGTGGACCTGGGTCGTCTCGCACTGCGAGTGCAGACCCTGCGCGCAGGTGAAGCAGGTGCCGCAGGAGACGTTGAAGGGCACCACGACGCGGTCGCCGGGCCGGACGGCGGTGACCTCGGGGCCGACCTCCTGGACCACGCCCATCGGTTCGTGGCCGAGGATGTCGCCCGGATCCAGGAACGGGCCGAGGACCTCGTAGAGGTGGAGGTCCGATCCGCACAGTCCGGTGGTGGTGATCTTCACGATGACGTCGGTCGGGTCCTCGATCACGGGATCGGGCACCGATTCGACCCGTACGTCCCGCCTTCCTTGCCAGGTCAGAGCCTTCACGGCCACTCCTCTCGCTGGATCCCCCTCGGCGCCGCGGCTCGCACGCGAGCCGCGCGGACGCGCGATCGCCGGTGCGCGCCCACCGGGAGGCGACTGGTGCCCGCCGTCCCGCACGGCCCGCGCCTGCCCGGGCACGGGAACGTGAAACGGCTTCCGCGCAGGGGTGCGGGTCGCCGCCGTCGCCCTCGCCCGCCGTGCGCGATCGGGCCGACACTGCTCTGCTGGGTGCGGATGTGCCTTCCGCGCGGGGTGCCGTACCCGCACCCGGTCGTACCCGTACCCGGTCGTGCCCGTACCCGGTCGTGCGCATCAGTACCCGGTCGTGCCAGTGCTGGGGAGAGGTCCGGCCCGAACACCCTCGGGCACCGCACAGGACGTGCAGGACGTGCAGGACACCATGGAGTTCAGCGGAAGCGGCCGGCGCCGCCCGCCTCCGGACGGTCGTCACCACCGGCTGACCCCCGGCTGACCCGTGGCGCCCGCGTGGCTCGGCCCTCCCGGGTGGACCCGGGAGGGCCGAGCCACGCTTCGGGCGGGCCGCTCAGCGCCGCTCCTCCGGCCGCTGCGGCTCCTCCCAGCGGGTGTGGAAGACCCCGTCGCGGTCGACCCGCCGGTAGGTGTGCGCGCCGAAGAAGTCCCGCTGCCCCTGGACCAGGGCGGCCGGCAGCCGCTCGGCCCGCAGGCTGTCGTAGTACGCGAGCGCGGTCGCGAAGCCCGGCGCCGGCACGCCCAGCTGGGCCGCCGTCGAGACCACCCGCCGCCAGGCCGACTGGGCGGACCCGAGCGCCTCCGTGAAGTGGGCGTCGGTCAGCAGGGTGGGCAGCTCCCGGTTCCCGTCGTAGGCGGCCTTGATCCGGTCGAGGAACCTGGCCCTGATGATGCATCCGCCGCGCCAGATGGCGGCCATCTCGCCGGGGTCGATCCGCCAGGAGTACTCGGCGCTGCCGGCCTGGATCTGCTGGAAGCCCTGGGCGTACGCGACCATCTTGGAGGCGTACAGGGCCTGCTCGACGTCGTCGGCGAAGCGGTCCGCGGCGGCGCTGTCCAGCCAGGTCTCGGTCGGTCCGGGCAGGCCGCGGCCCGCCTCGCGCAGGGACACGCCGCCGGACAGCGACCGGGCGAAGACCGCCTCGGCGATGCCTCCGACGGGCACCCCGAGCTCCAGCGCGGTCTGGACCGTCCAGCGCCCGGTGCCCTTCTGCTCGGCCCGGTCCAGCACGACGTCGACGAAGGGCCGGCCGGTGTCCGCGTCGGTGTGGGCCAGGATGTCCGCGGTGATCTCGATCAGGTAGGACTCCAGCCGCCCGCCGTTCCAGGTGCGGAACACCTCGGCGATCTGCGCCGGCTGCAGGCCCGCGGCGTGCCGCAGCAGGTCGTAGGCCTCGGCGATCAGCTGCATGTCCGCGTACTCGATGCCGTTGTGGACCATCTTGACGAAGTGGCCGGCGCCGTCCGGTCCGACGTGCGTGCAGCAGGGCTTGCCGTCGACCCGGGCCGCGATGTCCTCCAGCAGCGGTCCCAGCAGCCGGTACGCCTCCGCCGTGCCGCCCGGCATGATGCTGGGGCCCTCCAGCGCGCCCTGCTCGCCGCCGGAGATGCCGCTGCCGACGAAGTGCAGCCCGCGCCCGCGCAGGGCGCCCTCCCGCCGTCGGGTGTCGAGGAAGTGGGCGTTCCCGCCGTCCACCAGCACGTCGCCCTCGTCGAGCAGCGGGACGAGTTCGTCGATGACCGCGTCGGTCGGCTCCCCGGCCTTGACCATGATGACGATCATGCGCGGGCGTTCGATCGCCGCGACGAACGCCTCCGGCGAGTCGGCCGGGACGAACTCGCCCTCGTGCCCGAACTCCTCCAGCAGGGCGGTGGTCCTGGCCCGGGTGCGGTTGTGCACGGCGACTCGGTAGCCGTGGCGGGCGAAGTTCCTGGCCAGGTTGCGGCCCATCACGGCCAGTCCGGTGACGCCGATCCGGGCCTTCGGCTGCTCGGTCATGACGTTCTCCTCCTCGGCGGGCTCCTACTCGGCGGACAGCGAGAGGACCTCGTCCTCGGGGACCTCCAGGTACCGCTCCCCCGCGACCTCGATCTCCGAGCCCGAGAACGTGGCGAAGACGATCCGGTCGCCGACCTTGACGTCCACCGGGTGCGGTTTGCCGCTCTCCAGCGGCCGGCCGGGTCCCACCGCCACCACCTCGCCCGTACGGGTGTCGGCGTCGGCGGCGGGTTCCCCGATCGGCCTGACGACCAGGCGATCGTGCTCCGGGTGGAAGTCGGGCATGGGGTGCTCCTCTGCACTGGGCGGTACGGGTGCGGGCGGTGGAACCGGCGGAACCGGCGGAACCGGGCGGCCGTCGCGCGGCCGAACCGGTCCGCCTCCGATTCTCCCGGGGTTCCCGGATCCTGCACGGTCTGGCCGCGCGCCTTCGGCCTCCCGGGGCTCGCCGGGCCCTTCCGCGGACCTCACCCGGCCCACAGGCGGACCGCACCGCCACCTCGCCCGGACCACACCCGGACAGCGCAGCGCCGCGGGCGGTGGCTCAGCGGTCAGCGGGGCTGGAGCCGGGTGCGCAGGAGGCAGAACTCGTTGCCCTCCGGGTCGGCCAGCACGTGCCAGTCCTCGGCGCCGGTCTGGCCGATGTCGACGGGCCTGGCGCCGAGCGCGAGCAGCCGGGCCAGTTCGGCGTCCTGGTCCCGGTCGGTGGGGCTGACGTCGATGTGCAGCCGGAGCTTCCTCCCGGGCCGGGGGTCACCACTGGGGCTGAGGACCAGGGTGGGCTGCGGGCCGCCGAAGCCGACGCCGGGCGGCCCGATCTCGATGCTCCCGTCGGCCTCCCGGCCGAGTTCGACGTAGCCGAGGACCTCGCTCCAGAACACGGCGAGCTGCTCGGGGTCGGCACAGTCGATGACCAGCTCACTGATGCGGCATGCCATGCCCGCCAGTGTACGGAGCCGGGCCGGGCGGCCGGCCTCGGTGCTCTCCCGAGCCGCCGGTTCCGTCCCCGGCGGCTCGGAGGACTCCGACGGGAGGTGGCGGCCTCCCGTCGGAGGCCGGCTCAGTGCCGCTCCGCCGTACCGCGGGCCCAGCTGCCGAGCACGGGGACGCAGCGTTCGGCGAAGTCCTCGTAGTCGGCGGCCGTGTTGTAGACGTGGGTCGAGAGGCGGAAGTAGCCGACGCCGTCGAAGCTGGTGAACGCGGCCTCGACGCCCAGCTCGGCCGCGACCCGGTCGCGCAGGGCGTCGGCCTCGAGTCGGGTGGCGGCCAGGCCGTCGGGGAGCCGGACCAGCCGCAGGGCGTTCACCGGCATGCCGAGGTCGACGGCGGCGCTCTCGCCGGTCAGCTTCGTGACGGCCTCGCCGACGATGCGTTCGGCGTAGTCCGCCAGCTCGCGCAGGTAGTCGCGGGCGGCCGCCCAGCCCCAGGTCCGCTCGATGAAGCCCAGCGCCTCCGGGGCCGCCAGGTAGCTGCTGGCGTCGATCGTGCCCTGGGTGTCGAAGCGCTCGGGGAACGGGGCTTCGGCCGCCCAGGAGTCGATCAACGGGTAGAGCTGGTGACGGAGTTCGCTGCGGACCACCAGGGCCGAGGCGCCGCGCGGGGAGCAGCCGAACTTGTGCAGGTTGCCGACCCAGACGTCGAACTCCAGCCCGGCCAGGGGGTCTTCGGCCAGGCCCGGTACGTGGGCCCCGTCTATCAGCAGGGGGACGCCCAGCTCCCGGGCCGCCGCGCCGATCTCCTTCACCGGCATCCAGCGGGCGGTGGCCGAGGTGATGTGGTCGAGGACGATCAGCGCGGTCCGGTCGGTGACCTCGGCGAGCACCGCGGCGCAGGCCTCCTCGGCCGTGGCGTCAAGCGGCACCCGTGCCGTCCGGACGCTGCCGCCCCAGCGGCGGGCCAGCCGCTCGGCACCCATGGTGACGGCGCCGTAGCCGTGGTCGGTGACCAGCACCTCGCCGCCGGGCCGGGCCGGGAGGTTGCCGTACACGACGCTCGCGCCCGCGCTGGCGTTGGGCACGAGGGCGAGGTCGCGCGGGTCGACCCGCAGGAAGTCCGCGACCTTCGACCGGGCGGCCGCCACCCGCCCGGGCAGGGCCGGGAACCACACCACCGGCGCCCGGTCCATCTCGGCGCGCAGGCGCTGCTGCTCCTGCTGCGCGGCCTCCGGGACGGCGCCGAAGGAGCCGTGGTTGAGGTGGGTCAGCGCCGGGTCCAGCGTCCAGGCGCGGGCGGCGGGCCGGCCGTCCGGCAGCAGCAGGGGAAGCGGGGCGGGACTCATGTCGTCTCCAGGAGGGTGCCGTCGGTCGCAGGGTGAGGGTCGTCCGGTGGGGCTGCCGGAGAATCCGGTCCATCATGACGTCCGAGGCCTACGGTGCTTACCGCGGCCCCCGGTTCGGGCCCCGGGCCCCGGTCGGCCCGTGGTGCTCGCGCCCTCCGGTGCGGGAGCGGCGCCCGGCCCGGTAGCGTGCCGGGATGGGAAAGATCGTCACGTATCTGGAGATGACCGGTCGCGAGGAGCTGACGCCGGGTCGGGCGGTGCCCGGGATGGAGCTGCGGCGCGAGGAGGGCTTGTCGGCGCTGGTGCGTTCGGTCCAGGCCCGGGTCGGGGCCGCGTACGGCTGGCGCAGTTCCAGCCGGACCGACCAGCAGTGGACGGAGCTGGCGCGCGCGCATCCGCACCGCCAGTACTGGCTGGTCGAACTGTCGGGCACGACGGCCGGGATAGCCGCCCTGGAGCCCCAGGCCGGCGGGGAGGTGGAGATCGTCACCTTCGGGCTCCTGCCGGAGTACGTCGGGCAAGGGCTCGGCGGCCATGCGCTCACCCTCGCCCTGCGGCAGGCCTGGGCGACCGAGCCGTTCGAGGCGGAGTCGGTCCGCAGGGTGTGGCTGCACACCGATTCGAACGACCACCCGACCGCGCTGGGCAACTACCTGCGCCGGGGTTTGCGCGTCCACCGCACCGAGTCCGTCGAGGGCGCCTGACCGGGCCGTCTCCCGCCGGCCGCGGCCGCCCCGGCGCCACACCGCGGCGGCCGGGGCGGCCCCCTCCGGCCGGTCGTGCTGCCGGCGCACCGCCTGGATCGCCCTCCCGTGCGGGCTTGCTGTCAGCGGCCTGTGATGCCGTGTCAGTGAGCTGTGTGCGATCCATCAGTGGCCCGGTGGAACCTCGGAGTGCCTGAAGGGTTCAGGCTTCGGAGGGGAGTTCCCGTGCATGACGTGGTGATCGTGGGCGCCGGCCCGGTCGGTCTGTTCCTCGCCTGCGAGCTCGGCCTCGCGGGCTGTTCGGTCCTGGTTCTCGAACGGGAGGCCGAGCCCGGCTCCCCCTGGCGGGCGGCGCCGCTCGGGAGCCGGGGCCTCAACACCGCGTCGGCCGAGGCGTTCCACCGCCGGGGGCTGCTGGACCGGCTGCGGAAGGCCGCCGGTCTCGACCACGCTCCCGAGTCGGCCCGGCCGCGCCTGGGCGGCCACTTCGGCGGAATGATGCTCGACCCGGCCAGGATCGATGTCGCCGCCCTGCCGTTCCGGCTTCCCGGCTCGGCCACGGAGAGCATGATGGCGTCCCTCGACGTGGTCGAGGGACTGCTGTCCGAGCGGGCCGCCGCACTCGGCGTGGAGATCAGGCGCGGCGTCACGGTCTCGGCGGTCACCCAGGACGACGAGGGCGTGGTGGCCCGGGCGGGCGAGGACGCGTACCCGGCGCGCTGGCTCGTCGGCTGCGACGGCGGACGCAGTGCCGTGCGCCGGCTCACGGGCTTCGACTTCGTCGGCACCGGGCCGCAGCTCACCGGCTACTCGATGCGCGCCACCCTGGCCGATCCCGAGGAGCTGGCTTTCGGCTTCAACCTCACACCGACGGGCCTGTACGTCCGGATGCCCGGCAAGGGCCACCTCGCCATGATGGACTTCGACGGCGGCGCGTTCGACCGCTCGCAGACGCCCACCCGCGAGCACCTCCAGTCGGTGCTGCGCCGGGTCTCCGGGACGGACGTGACGCTGGGCGGGGTCGACCTGGTGTCGACCTTCACCGACCGGGCGATGCAGACGACGACCTACCGGCAGGGGCGCGTCCTGCTCGCGGGCGACGCCGCGCACATCCACTCCCCGCTGGGCGGCCAGGGGCTCAACACCGGCATCGGCGACGCCGTGAACCTGGGCTGGAAGCTCGCGGCGACCGTGCACGGGCACGCGCCGGACGGACTCCTCGACAGCTACACCCGGGAGCGCCACCCGGTCGGCGCCGCGGTGCTCGACTGGACGCGCGCCCAGGTGGCGGCCATGCGGCCGGACCCGCACGGGCGGGCGATCCAGGCGGTGGTGCGCGAGCTGATCGGCACCCGTGACGGAGCGACCTTCGTGTTCGAGCGGATATCGGGCGCCTCGGTCCGCTACGACCTCGGCGACGAGAACCCGCTGGTCGGCCGCAGCGCCCCGGACTTCCTCCTCGGGGACGGGACCCGCCTCGGCGAGCTGCTGCGGGACGGCCGGGGCGTCCTGCTCGACTTCACGGCCGACCGGCACCTGCGCGAGGCGGCCGGGCACCGGGAGCGCCGGATCCGGTACGCGGCCGGGCCGGCCGCGAACGACCTCGGGTTCGGCGCCGTACTCGTCCGGCCCGACGGCACCGTCGCCTGGGCGGACGGCCACGACCCCGACCGCAAGTCGCTCGCCTCCGCCGCCGACCGGTGGTTCGGCGCCCCGGCGTCCTGACCCGGTCCCGGCTCCTCCCCTCCTCTCCCTTGCTCTCCCCTCCTCTCCCCTGCTCGACCGAGTTCCAGGAGCACGCCCATGACGATCAACCTCCGCCCCGGGAGCACGGTGATGTTCACCGGCGATTCGATCACCGACTGCGGGCGGCCGGCGACCGAGCACGGCCTCGGCTCCGGCTACCCGCTGCGGATCGCGGGCGAGTGGGGGCTGCGGCACCCCGAGCGGGCCGTGACCTGGCTGAACTCCGCGGTCCCGGGCGACAAGGTGCGGGACCTCGAAGCCCGTTGGCAGGCGGACGTGCTCGACGCGCGCCCGGACGTGGTGTCGGTCCTCGTCGGCATCAACGACGTCGGCTGGCACACGATCGCCCCGGAGGGGCACGTGATCCCCGTGGAGGACTTCGCGGCCGGCTACGACCGCCTGCTGAGCGGCCGGCCGGACCGGGTTCCCGCGGGAAACCGGTGATCGCCTGTCATGACCCCACCGTTCCCCCTAGCCTGTGAGGGCTCACGGGAGGGGGACACGTTGGAGCGACTCGGGGCCGGGGACCCACGTCAGGCCGGGCCGTACACGCTCATGGGGCGGCTCGGGGCCGGCGGCATGGGCGCGGTGTATCTGGGGCGGTCGGCCGGCGGACGGACCGTCGCGGTCAAGGTGGTGCGGCCGGAGCTGGCCGGGGACGGGTCCTTCCGGGCGCGCTTCCGGCAGGAGGTCGCGGCGGCCCGGCAGGTCTCCGGGGCGTTCACCGCCCCGGTGGTGGACGCCGACACCGAGGCCGCCACGCCCTGGATGGCGACCGCGTTCGTGGTCGGCGTCCCGCTCCAGGACGCGGTGGCCCGGCACGGCCCGCTGCCCGGGGTGACCGTGCGGACGCTGGCCGCCGGGCTGGCGGAGGCGCTGACCGAGGTGCACCGGGCCGGGCTGATCCACCGTGACCTGAAGCCCGGCAACGTGCTGCTGGCACTGGACGGGCCGCACGTCATCGACTTCGGGATCTCCCGGGCGGCCGACGGCACCGGGCTGACCACGACCGGCGCGGTCATCGGGTCGGCGCCGTACATGTCGCCGGAACAGGCGCTGGGCGAGCCGCTCACCCCGGCGAGCGACGTGTTCGCGCTGGGCTCGACGGTCGCCTACGCCGCACTCGGCACCCGGCTGTTCGGCGACGGCGCCGGGGCGGCGGTGCTGTTCCGGGTGGTGAACACCGACCCGGACCTGAGCGGCCTGCCGGACGGGATCCGGCACCTGGTCGCCGGGTGCCTCGCCAAGAACCCGAACCACCGCCCGACACCGCGCCAACTGGTCGAGCTGGTGGAGCGGATCGGCCGCCCGGACCCGGCCGACGGCTGGCTCCCGCCCGCCGTCGCGACGGACGTGATCGCCGCACGCGGTGTGCTGACCGCCCTGCCCCTCCCGGATCCGGGCCCGCCCGGCGCTCCCCCCGCGGCGCCGCCGCTGCCCGCCGACCCGGGCCCCGGGGGCCGGCCGCCCGAGGACGCGGTGCCCGCCCGCCGCCCGAGCCGCCGGACGGTGCTGTTCGGCGTCGGCGGCGGCGTGCTCGCGGCGGCGGGGGCCGCCACCACGATCGCGCTGCTGAACGACCGGGGCGGCCGCGGCGCCACGGCCGGCAGCACGGCCGGCAGCACGCCGTCCGCCCCCGTCCGCCCCTCGGGCGCCGACGTGCCCGAGATCGGGCCGAGCTGGCAGGCGACCCAGCCGAACCCCTGTCCCCAGGTGCTCTCCGCGGACGGCGTGGTGGTCGGCGTCTCCATCCTGAACATCTGGGGGGTGGACGACACCGGCCGCACCAGGTGGACGGTGGACGGCGCCACCGTGGGCGGCGCCTTCGCGATCGACCCGACCACCCCGCGGTCCGTCGCCGGGCTCGACGGCGACCGGCTCTACGCCTTCGGAGGGTCGCCGACGGCGCCCGAGCTCCTGGCGTTCACCCTGGCCGAGGGCAGACTCGACTGGCGGCTGCCGCAGGGCCGGAAGAACGCGGCGGGCGTCCTCTCCTTCGCCGGGATCCGGGCCGGCAAGGCCTACTGGCTCGGCTTGGGCGACGGCAACGACCACGGTGACCTCGTCCCGGCCGGCACCCACGTCTGGGCGGTGGACCTCGCCACCCGGCAGAGCCTCTGGTTCCACGGCGAGGACACCATGCTGCTCCAGTCGACGGTGCCGACGGACGACCGGATCGTGGTCTCCGACCTCGACCAGCTGAAGGCCCTGGACGCGAAGGGCGGGACCGTCTGGGAACGCAGGCTCGCCGCGTTCGGCCTCGGAACCGCCGGGAGGTACGTGCTCGCCCCGGACAAGGACGGCACGCTGACCGCCCTGGACCCGGACACCGGCGGCCCGGCGTGGACGGCGAGCGGCGTCGTCGGCGCCTCGAAGCTCGGTGACGGCTTCGCCACCAGCGAGGACGGCCGCCTGCTCTACCTCCTCTGGCGGGACGGGGACGGCGGCTGCTCGATCGGCACCGTGGACCCGGCGAACGGCCGCCCCGGCTGGCGGACCCCGCTGCCGCCCGACTCCCCCGACGCCCCCTTCCTCGGGGCCCGCCTGCTCCGCGCCGACGGCAACCTCTACCGGATGGGCGCCGACGCCGTGCTGTGGGCGCTCGACCCGGCCGACGGCAAGGCCCGCTGGAAGTACTCCGGGCTCAAGGGCCGGGACGCCACGAAGCTGGCCTGGAGCGCCGGCGCCGGACGGCTCTGCGTCTCCGACACGACGACCCGGACGATCACCTCGCTGCCCGCGAAAGGGGCCTGAGCATGCGCCGGCTGGAACCCGCCGACCCCACCCGGACCGGCCCGTACGCCCTGCTCGGCAGGCTGGGCGCCGGGGGCATGGGGGTGGTCTACCTCGGCCGGTCGGCGGGCGGCCGGACCGTCGCGGTCAAGGTGGTCCGGCCCGAACTGGCCGCCGACCCGGGGTTCCGCGCCCGCTTCCGGGCCGAGGTGAACGCGGCCCGGGCGGCCTCCTCCGCGTTCACCGCCCCGGTCGTGGACGCCGACACCGACGCGCCCGTGCCCTGGATGGCGACCGCCTTCGTGCCCGGGATCGCGCTGGACGAGGCGGTCCGGCTGGTCGGCGCGTTCCCCGAGCACGTGCTGCGCATCCTGGCGGCCGGGATCGCCGAGGAACTGAGGAACATCCACGCCGCCGGGCTGACCCACCGGGACCTCAAGCCGAGCAACGTGCTGCTGGCGCTGGACGGGCCGCACGTCATCGACTTCGGCATCGCCCGGGCGGCCGACGGCACCGCACTGACCGCCGAGGGCACCGTCCTCGGCTCGGCCGCCTTCATGTCGCCGGAACAGGCGAGCGGCGAGCGGGCGGGCCCGCCGAGCGACGTGTTCTCGCTCGGCTCGACGCTGGCCTACGCCGGTACCGGCGGGACCGCGCCGTTCGGCGGCGGGCATCCGCTGCAGGTCCTGTACCAGGTGGTGCACGAGGAGCCGGACCTCGCGGCGGTGCCCGCCGGAGTTCGGTTGCTGGTCGCCGCCTGCCTGGCCAAGGCCCCGGGCGACCGGCCGACGCCGCAGCAGCTCGCCGCCTCCCAGGGCGCGGGACCGCTGACCCCGGGGACGTGGCTGCACCCCGCGCTGGTCGCGGCGATCGAGGAGGCGGCGGCCGTGCTGGCCCCGTCGTCCGCCGCGGCGGCCCTGCCGCCGTCCGGGCTGCCGCCCCTGCCGCCGCTGCCGCCCGGGCAGCCGGCGGCGGGCCCGGACTCGCCGCCGACCGCGCGGCAGACGGTGCGACTCGGACCGGTCGACGTCCGGCCCCGCCCCGGTCGCCGCAAGCTGCTGCTCGGCCTGGCCGGCGGGGTCGTGGTGGCCGCGGCCGGCGGCGGCACGGTGTTCCTCACCGGCGGCGGCGCGCCCGAGAAGCCGAAGACCCCCGGTGCCGGTGGCCCGCCGGCGACGGCGCCGGCCGCCGACCCGACCGACTACTCGCGCTCGCTGGACACGGACGTGGTGGCCACCCCGCTCTGGACGGTTCCGCTGGTCGAACCGGTGATCGCGCTGACCGGCAGCGGCGACACCGTCGTGGCCGCCGGGATGACGGGCGTGTGGGCGGTCGACCGCGCCGGGCAGACCCGCTGGGGGCCGTTGACCAACTACACCTCGCCGTCCGGCGCCGGCCTCGGCGACCGCCCGGTGGCCGTCGACGCCACCATGGCCTACCTGATGGGCTACGGCGGCCCCGGCAACCTGACGTACGCCCTCAAGGCCGTCGACCTCGCGACCGGCGCCGCCGCCTGGACCCTCTCCCCGCCGGACCTGCACGTCTCGCCGTCCGCCTCGGTGGTCGGCCTCCTCGACGGCCTCGTCTACGTCGCCGGCGAGGCGAAGGGCACCTTCCACCTGGCCGACCCGACCGCCCCGGTCACCTACGCGGCGGCCTTCGTCTGGGCGGTGGAGCCGGCCACGGGCCGGCTCCGGTGGCAACTGGTGCGCCCGCACGACGTCCTGGAGAACTCCAGGCTCTCCGTCCCGTCCGCCGGGACCCGCCTGCTGTTCGAGACCTACGCGATGGACCTCACCACCTACCGGAGGACCGGGAAGCTGGAGGCGCTCGACACCGGCAACGGCGGAAAGAGCCTCTGGGAGCAGCTGGCCCCCGGCAGTGGCGCCCTCGTGCCCGGGCTGCCCTACTTCGCCGACGGCCCGCACACCTCGGCCGGCGGCTACTTCCTCCACCTCGCCGACCGGCTGTACGCGGTCGACCCGGCGGACGGCAAGGTGGTGTGGCAGTCGGCCGGGGAGTGGAACTTCCGGGGCGCCGTGGCGAGCCCCGACGGCGCCACCGTCTTCGCCGTGGGATCGCACTACGCGAAGGGAGTCGTGGTCGTCCAGTCCTTCGACGCCCGGACCGGCGCCGTCCACTGGTCGGGCTCGCTGCCGAGCGCGCCGCTCCTCGACATGGCGGCGCACTACGCGGACGGCACCGTCTACATCTGGGTCCACGGCAAGGTCTGGGCCCTGGACCCGGCCACCGGCACGCCCCGCTGGACCTTCGGGTTCCACCCCAACGGCGGTTCGACGACCCCCGTGCCGTACTGGGCGGGCGACGGGCGGATCTACGGCCCGACCGACAAGGGCCTGGCGGCGATCGCCGCCGACGGCAAGGCGGCCCACGGCTGAACCCGCCCGGGCCGGGAGCCGGGCGGGGCGGGGAACCCGGTCGGGGCGAGGAACCCGCCGGGCAGCGGAACCGGCCGGGCCGGGTGCCGCGTCGAAGCGAACGAGGGCGCGCCGGTTCGGCGGCAGCGCCGGGACGGGGGTCCGCACCGGTCATGGGATTCGTCATCCTGCTGCTCGTACTCGCCGGCGGGGCGGGCCTGATCCTGTCCGGCGTCAGCAAGCTGAACACCGCCGTACCCACCTGCTACGGCAAACCGATGGTGCCGGGCGACGTCTGCCACCCCAAGGTCACCGGCTCGTTCGCCGAGGGCATGCCCGAGCCCCACGACGCCACCTACCAGGAGCAGTTGAACAGCCTGACCAGCGGCGGCTGGACGTCCATCGGGCTCGGCGCGGTGCTGATGGTGCTCGCCGTGGTGATCGGCCTCGCCTGGGCCGCCGCCGCGGGCCGCGCCCAGGAGCCGTGAGTCGGCCCGCCGGCATCCGCGCCTCCCGCACGTCGACCGCGGCCGGGCCGGTGCCGTACGGGGTCACCCGTCCGCCGGGCTGCGTTTGGAGAGCGATCAAGGGGTAGGCGGGGCATGGTGGCGGCACCGATGTCGCCGCCCCTGTCGTCACCGAGCCGAGGAGCACACCCATGACCGACAACGTACTGGTCGAGGACCTGTACCGGTTCGAGGACCTGCTGGTCCCCGAGGAGGCCGAGGTGCTGCGGCGGGTCCGTGACTTCCTGCGGCAGGAGGTCGCCCCGCACGCCAACGAGTGGTGGGGCCGGGCCGCGTTCCCGCACCACCTGATCCCCCGCTACGCCGAGCTGGGCATCTGCGGCCTCGCCTACCGGGAGAATCCCGCCAGCAGCCTGCTGAACGGCTTCATCGCCCTGGAGATGGCCAGGGTGGACGCCTCCCTGTCGACCTTCTACGGGGTCCACGCCGGGCTGGCGATGGGCAGCATCGCCCGCTGCGGCTCGCCGGAGCAGCGCGAGCGCTGGCTCCCGGCGATGACCCGGATGGAGCAGATCGGCGCCTTCGCGCTGACCGAGCCGCAGGGCGGCTCCGACGTCGCCGCCGGGCTGCGCACCACCGCCCGGCGCGAGGGCGACACCTGGGTGCTCAACGGCGCCAAGCGCTGGATCGGCAACGCGACCTTCGCGGACCTGGTGGTCGTCTGGGCCAAGGACGAGGAGAGCGGCCACGTCCTGGGCTTCGTGGTGCACGGTGACAACCCCGGCTTCACCGCCACCAGGATCGAGAACAAGATGGCCCTGCGCACCGTGGAGAACGCGGACGTGGTGCTCACCGAGTGCCTGGTCCCCGAAGCGGACCGGCTGCAGCGGGCGGAGGGCTTCCGCGACACCGCCGACGTGCTGCGGCACACCCGGAGCGGGGTGGCCTGGGAGGCGGTCGGGGTGATGCTGGGCGCCTACCGGATCGCCCTGGACTACACCCGTGAGCGCGAGCAGTTCGGCGGCCCGATCGCCCGCTTCCAGCTCGTCCAGGACCTGCTGGTGCGGATGCTCGGCAACGCCACCGCCTGCCTGGGCATGGTGGTGCGGCTGGCGCAGCTGGAGGACGCCGGCACGTTCCGGGACGAGCACTCCGCGCTGGCCAAGGCGTACTGCACCAGCCGGATGCGGGAGACCGTCGGCTGGGGCCGCGAGCTGCTGGCGGGCAACGGCATCGTGCTGGACTACAGCATCGCCCGCTTCGTCGCCGACGCCGAGGCGCTCTACTCCTACGAGGGCACCCGGGAGATCAACACCCTGATCGTCGGCCGCGCCGCGACGGGCATCGGCGCCTTCGTCTGACACCCGCCCAGGACCCCCGGGCGCTGCCGGGTGCCTCTCCCCCGGACCGATCTGCCGAAACGATCGGAGCCTTCGCGGTGGACGTCTTCATCCTCGGTGTCACGGACAGGGTCGGCGCCCTGCTCACGCGGGAGCTGCTCGCCGGGGGCGACACCGTCCGTGGCCTCGTACGCCGCGAGGAACAGCGGGCGGAGCTCGCCGAGCCGGGTGTCCACGCGCTGGTCGGACACCTCGCCGAACCGTCCGTGCCGGAGGCGGCTCCGGCCGGGGAGCCCGGGTGGCGGCGGCGGTCGGTCACCGGCTCGCCGCCGCCACCCGGGCGGCGTGGACGACCTGCGCGACCGCCTGGACGGTGTCGATCCCGTACTCCTCACTGGGGTTGTCCCGGGTGAGGATCGCGATGCGGTACGGCTCGCCCGGGTCGGTGAAGATCCCGAGGCTGTGCACGTGCCAGGCGTGGCGCTCGCGCGGCGCCCAGCCGTTCTTCACGTGGACGGTGGTGCCGTCGGGGGCGCCGAGCGGGGCGCCCCAGGCCTGGTCCTCCTCGACCTGGTTCATCAGGTCCAGGCCGAACGCGCGGTGCTCCGGGGTGAGCACCGGGCCCGGTGCGGCGAAGACGGCGAGCTGCTTCATCTCGTCACCGGCGGTGATCTGGGTGCGCCCCCACCGGTCGCCCTCCGCGAGGACGGTGTCCGCCATGCCGGAGAGGCGCAGGAACTCCGCCAGCCGCGCCCGCCCCAGGTCCCGCCAGAGGGCGGTGGCCGCGTCGTTGTCCGACTGGACGATCATCGGCCGCAGGTTGTCCTCCTCGAACGGCGTCAGCGCGCGCCCTTCGTCCTGGGCGCGGCGCAGCACCGCACCCATGATCGTCACCTTGATGACACTGGCCGAGTCGAACCGCTCGCGGGCCCGGACCGCGCAGGACAGCCCGGTGCCCGGGTCCTCGACCGCGACGGCGACGGTGCTGTGACGCTCCGACACCACGCGGGTGATCGCCCTCGTCAGCTCCTCGGCGGGCCGGGAGTGGGCCGCCGAGGAGCAGCGGCCGGACTCCGGGCCTGCGGGGCCGGTGACGGCCGGTGCGGGTTCCGAGGCCACGAACAGCAGGGTCGCGGCGGTGATCAGCCTGGTCGTGGTGCGGCTGCCGGCGGGGAGCGGAAGGGTCATCGCCCGATCATCGCGGACGGGACGGGCGCCCGGCCGATGACGCACCGTGGCCGCCCGGGGCGGTGTGCGGGGCGGCGTGCCGGGGGCGCCGGCCCGGGTCCCGGTGACGTCGCCCCCGGTCCGGGTGGATGCTGGGAGGAGCGAGGCGGGCCGATCGGGATCGAGGAGGTCCGGGATGGGATTCATCGGCACGGTGGGGCTGGTGCTCCACCCCGAACGGACCAGCGCACCCACCGTGGCCACCGTGGTCCGCTGGAGCCGGGCGCGGGACGCCAAGGTCCTCGGGCTGACGGCGGAGGTGGCCCGGATCGGGTGCGACGCCGTGGCGGTCGGGGCCGAGGAGATGGCCGCCACCGCCGATCTGCTGATCAGCCTGGGCGGGGACGGCACGATGCTGCGCGCGATGCGGCTGGTCGCCGGGGGCCGGGTCCCGGTGCTGGGCGTCAACGTCGGGCGGCTGGGCTTCCTCGCCGAGGTCGACATCCCGGAGCTGCCGGACGCCCTCGACGCGATCGACGATCTGCGGTTCACCGTGGAGTCCCGGTCCGGTGTCCAGGCCACGTTCGGTGACTCCCGGGAGACGGCGCTCAACGACGTGGTGCTGCTGCGCAGCCCCGGGCACCGGTCGGCGGCCGTGGCGGTCCGGGTCCAGGGGCAGCCCTTCGTGTCGTACACCGCCGACGCCGTCGTCGTGGCCACGCCG
This sequence comes from Kitasatospora sp. NPDC001603, assembly GCF_040298365.1. NCBI lineage: Bacteria > Bacillati > Actinomycetota > Actinomycetes > Kitasatosporales > Streptomycetaceae > Kitasatospora > Kitasatospora sp. NPDC001603. The sequence continues at coordinate 152,251 of NZ_JBEPAA010000002.1, read as the reverse complement.
ACCGGCTCCACGGCTTACAGCTTCTCCGCCGGCGGGCCGATCGTCTCCCCCAACGCCGAGGGCCTGCTGGTGACGCCGGTGGCCCCGCACGCGGCGTTCAACCGGTCCGTGTTCCTCTCCAGCGGGGAGCGGCTCGCCCTGGAGGTCCTGCCGCACAGCGGGGACCTCGCCATCGAGGCCGACGGCCTGCTGGTCGGCCGCGTCCGGCCGGGCGACGTCGTCGAGGTGACGATGCTCCCCGCCGCCTCGCGGGTCGTCCGGCTCGGCCGCACCACCTTCTACCAGCGCGCCCAGCGCAAGCTCCGGCTCACCGGCTCGGCGGAACCCGCCTGAGGACGGCCCTCCCCCGAGGAAGGGCCGTCTCCCGACGGTGCCCGGCCGGTGCGCTGCTCGGGTCGGCCGGAGGCGGTCGTCGTCGCCCGAGCCGCTCGTCGGCGGCCGGTGAGGGGGCGGCCCCGGCGATGTCACCGCAGTACCGGCGGTGTGGTCACGCCCCGGACTCAGCTCGCGGCCGGGGCGCTCAGCACGTGGGCGCGGGAGGCGTGGACGTCGGCGCGCAGGGCGGTCAGGTCGACGTCGAGGACGTGTCCGTTCCACTTGCGGGGCTCACCGTCGATCATGACCGCGGCGATGTTGCGGGCGTCGGAGCCGAGGACGAGCGTGCCGATCGGGTCGTTGAGCGGCATGTTGTTGAGGTCCTCGGCCCGGACCACCAGCAGGTCGGCCTTCTTGCCGGGGGTGAGGGAGCCGGTGACGGCGGCGAGGCCGTTGGTGCGGGCGCCCTGGAGGGTGGCGAAGTCCAGCACGTCGTGGGTGGTGATCCGGGAGGGCTGCCGGTCGGTGCCGTGGGCGGCGTTGACGGCGCGCATTCGCTGGATGGCGTGCAGGGTCCGCATCTGGGTGAACATGTCGCTGGCCAGGGCGACTTCGACGTCGATGCTCAGGCCGGGGCGGACGCCGGCGGCGAGGGCCTCGTCCACGGCGGGGATCGCGGTCTCCAGGCCGATCTGGGCGTCGGAGGTGGGGGCGAGCGCCACGGTGGTGCCGGTCTCCCCGATGGCCTTCCAGGCGTCGGAGGTGAGCCCGGTGGCGTGGATCAGGGTGACGTCGGGGCCGAGGATGCCGTGCTCCGCCCAGCGGAGCACCGCCTCGGAGGAGGCCGTGCCGAAGACGGCGTCCACGCTCACGCCGATGCCCAGGTCCTGGGCGACGCGGGCGAGTGCGGGACCGTAGGCGAGCGCGGGGCCGGCGATCTCCTCGGTGGCCAGGGCTGCCAGGCGCAGGGTGAGCAGTTGGTCGTCGCTACCGAAGTAGCGGTCCCTGAGCCGGGTGAGGTCGCCGGGCCACTGCTGGTCCCAAGTGCCGAAGTGCGGGCCCATGGAGGCGTGCACGCCGCGGATGCCGGTGTCGAGGAGGGCCTGGACGGCGGCGTCGGAGTGGTCGCCGGTACGGGAGTTGTGGGAGAAGTCGAGCATGGTGGTGATGCCGCTGTCGATCGCGGTCAGGGCGGCCAGCCTGGTCCCGGTGTACATGTCCTCGGGCCGGTAGACGGTGGCGTAACCGGCCAGGGTCGCGGTGACGTAGCCGCCCAGGTCGTCGACGTCCGGCATGATCCGGCGCAACTGGGCCTCCCAGGCGTGGCGGTGGGTGTCGACGAAACCGGGGCAGAGGATCGTGCCGGTGGCGTCGACGACCACGGCGTCGACCGCGCTCAGGCCGGGCCCGACGGCGGCGACGGTGTCGCCCTCGACGAGCAGGTCACCCCGGTCGAGGACGCCGAGCGCCGGGTCCATGGTGACGACGGTGGCGCCGGTGAACAGGATCCGCCGCCGGTCGGCGGGCAGGCTCCGGATCCGGGCGAGGGCGGCGTCTTCGGCGGTGGGGCGGGCGTGGGGGACGTGCACGGGGTTCCCTTCCGGCGGTGGGTACGGCGACTGCCGCGGAGCCAGACTGCCGCTCCGCCGTGGCCGGAACCAGGCCGCGCCGTCCCCGGGTGCCGGGCACCCACCCGCCGCGGCGCGCGCCGGTGTCGACCCGCGCCGACGGATACGGAACACCCGGGCCGCCTCGATGAAGGCGGGCCGGGTTGCGGGTGTGGCGGGAGGACGCGCGGGGTCGGGGGTGTGGCGCGAAGGGGGCGCCGGGTCAGCCGGTGCTGAGCGCGCGGGCGGGTGCCACTCGCGTCGTCGGGGTGAGCCCGGCCCGGGCGCGGAGTCCGGCCAGGGCGGCGGCAGCGGTGGGTTCGGCCTGGTAGACGACCAGTTGCTGGTGCGGTGCGCCGTTGACGGTGAAGGCGGAGAACTCGATCTCCAGGGCGCCCGCCTCGGGGTGCGCGAGCCGCTTCGACTGCTGGGTCTTGGCCCGCACGTCGTGCCGGGCCCACAGCTCGCCGAACTCCGGGCTCCGCGCGCGCAGGGTGGCGACGACTTCGGCGATCCGCGGCGAGTCGGGGTGGTGTCCGTGGGCGGCGCGGAGTTCGGCGACGCAGGAGTGCGCGGAGCGCGCCCAGTCCCGGTAGAAGGAGCGGCCGGCGGGGTCGAGGAAGGCCATCCGGACCAGGTTGTCGAACCGCTGGAACCCGCTGTGCAGGGCACCGGCGAGGCGGTTGTGCGCCAGGACGTCCAGGGCGGGCCCCAGGACGAAGGCGGGGGTGTCGGGCCAGCTGTCGAGCAGTCGCCGCAGCTGGGGGTCGACGCGTTCGTGCCCGGCGGGCGCGCCCCGGCGTTCCTGGGGCGCCCGGACCAGTCGGCGCAGGTGGTCGAGCGCCTCGCCGTCGAGGTGGAGGGCGGCCGCGACGGCGTCGACGACCTGGGGCGAGGGATTGGTCTCGCGCCCCTGCTCCAGGCGCGTGTAGTAGTCGGCGCTCACGCCCGCCAGCATCGCGACCTCCTCGCGGCGCAGCCCCGGGACCCGACGGCGACCGTGCTCCGGCAGGCCCACGCCCTGCGGCCGGAGGGCTTCGCGCCGTGCTCGGAGGTACTCGCCCAAGGAACTGCTGCTGTCGCTCATGACCCGACCCGGTGGAGGAGGAGGCCGGCCCCGTGGGTGCGGTGCGGAGGCCCGGGCGTCCCGTACCGCACCCGCGGGGCCGATCCGACGCGGATCGGATCGCCGGGCCGCGGTCCGCGGTGCCCGGCGGCACGAGGTCATTCCTACCCGGTCGGCGGCCGGTGAGCCTGGCCCTGCCGCACCCAGGCAACCCCGCCCCCGGTCCCGGACGTCCCGGTCGCCGGCCGGCCCGTCGTCGCCGCCTTTCTGGCGCACGGCTCGCCGGTGCCGTCGCGGCCCGGCTCGGCGACGACACCGTGACCAAGGCGGACCTGGTCGACGCCGCGGTGGCCGCCGCACCCTCCTGGTGGCGCTGACACCCCCGGAGCGCGGGCTCCGTCGGCCGGCGGTCAGCCGTTGAGCGTCTTCATGTACTCCGGCGGGTAGCGGTCGCCGGTGACCGCGCCGTGGGGTGCGACCGCCTCGATCGCGGCGATGTCCTCGGGGGTGAGGGCCACCTCGGTCGCGGCGACGTTCTCCTCCAGGTAGCTGCGGCGCTTGGTGCCGGGGATGGCGACGGCGCCCTGGTGCCGGACCCAGGCGAGTGCCAGCTGGGAGGGCGTCACGCCCTTGGCGGCGGCGAGCCGGCGGACCTCGCGCACGACCTCCAGGTTGCGGTCGAAGTTCTTCCCCTGGAAGCGCGGATCCGTCCGGCGCCAGTCGTCCGCGGCGAAGTCGTCGGGGCTGGTGATCGCGCCGGAGAGGAAGCCGCGGCCCAGCGGGGAGTAGGCGACCAGACCGATGCCCAGCTCCCGCAGCGTCTCCCGCACGCCGTCGTGCTCGATGCCGCGCTCGAAGAGCGAGTACTCGGTCTGCACGGCGGTGAGCGGGTGGACGGCGTGGGCACGCCGGACGGTCCGCGCGGACGCCTCGCAGACGCCGATGTAGCGGATCTTGCCGGCGGCCACCAGCTCGGCCAGCGCGCCGACGGTCTCCTCGATCGGCACCCCGGGGTCGATGCGGTGCAGGTAGTACAGGTCGACGTAGTCCGTGCCCAGGTGCCGCAGCGACCGGTCGAGCGCCCGCCGCACGTACTCCGGGTGGCCGTTGAGCCCGGACGCCCGCCCGTCGTCCGCGAGCTCCACCCCGGTCTTGGTGGCCACCACCGCGTCCGCCCGGCGCCCGTGCAGCGCTTTGGCCAGCAGCTGCTCGTTGCGGAACGGTCCGTAGCTCTCGGCGGTGTCCAGCAGGGTGACGCCGAGCTCCAGCGCACGGTCGATGGTCGCCAGGGACTCGGTCTCGTCGGTGGCGCCGTAGAAGGCGCTCATCCCCATGCAGCCGAGACCCTGTACGCCTACGGTCAGGCCCTGGCTGCCCAGTGCTCGGTCTTCCATGATCTTCCCCTTACGTGACCGGTGACCTGTGACCGGTGACCGGTGGGCCCGGTGCGGGCACCGGCGGCAGGTAGTTGACACCCGTACGTTACGCGCGCACCGGCCGTGACGCCCTCGGACGCCTCGTCGCCGGAACCCCGGTCGTCGCCCCGAACGCCGACGGCCGGCTGGAGGTCTTCGCCCCCTTCACCGGCGGCAGCATCCGGCACATCCGGCAGGTCACCGCCGGCTCGACCGCCTGGTCGGACTGGCAGTCACTCGGCAGTCCTTGACCGGCCGAACCAAGCCCTGACCGGTCGAACCGGCCGACCACGCGACCGGGCGCCGGGGGTCGGCGGTATCCGGCCCCCGGAACGGCAGGCCGGCCCGGTGGTGTGCACCAGAGGTCATATTCCACCCGGTTCGGTCAATATTTACTTTCCCGGATTCCCTCTGCATAGTGGCGCCTCGAAACAGTGGTGGATCGAGCCGAGAGGGCTTTCTTGTCTCAGATCAACGAGGTTGCCGCCCGTGAGGTGGAGCTTGAGCGGGTTCACGTCTCCGCCCTGGGCGACCTGTTCGACCAGCGGCTGGCCGGGGTGCGGGAGCAGCTGGCGCGCGTCCTCGCGGCGCCGTCCGACGGCGCGGGCGAGGTGTACGAGAGGGACTTGGCGGCCGGACAACTGGCGCGCGAGGTACGACGGTTGGAGGGGGCCGAGGACGGGCTGGCCTTCGGCCGGATCGACCTGGCGGACGGGACCGTCCTGCGGATCGGGCGGCTGGGGCTGCAACGGGACTCCGACGAGCTGCCGGTACTGGTCGACTGGCGGGCCGAGGCCGCACGGCCGTTCTACGAGGCGACGCCGGTGCACCCGATGGGACTGCGGCGACGGCGCCATCTGCGGCTGACGGGCCGGACGGTGGTGGGGGTGAGCGACGAACTGCTCGACGGCTCCGCACCGACCGAGCAGGACGTGGTCGGTGACGGTCCGTTGGCGGCGGCGCTCCAGGCCAGGCGGACCGGCCGGATGGGGGCGGCGGTCGCCACGCTCCAGGTCGAGCAGGACGCGATCGTCCGGTCGCCGCACCGCGGGGTGACGGTGGTGCAGGGCGGTCCGGGCACCGGGAAGACGGTGGTGGCGCTGCACCGGGCCGCGTACGTGCTGTACGCGTTCCCGAGGGCGGCCGAGCGCGGCGTGCTCGTGCTGGGGCCGAACGCGCGGTTCCTCGACTACATCTCCCAGGTGCTGCCCTCGCTCGGCGAGAACGACGTCGTCCTGGCGACGTGCGAGGAACTGGCCGGCGTCGCACCGGGCGCGGCGGACCCCTTCGAGGTGGCGCGCCTCAAGGGGAGTTCCGTACTCGCCGACGCGCTGGCCGCCGTGGTCCGGTCCCGGCAGGCCCCGGGCGGCGACTTCGAGGTCCGGGTCGGCCGGGAGTGGATCCGGCTCCCGGAGGCGGAGGTCGTCCGGGCCCGGGAGTCGGCGCGGAGCAACGCTCTCGCGCACAACCCGGCGCGCCGGCTGTTCAAGGAGCTGCTGGTCGACGCCCTCGTCGACGAGCTGGCCCGCAGCGGCGCCGAGGTGCTGGAGGAGATCGACGCCCAGGTCGCCGAGCTGACCGGACTCGACCTCGACCGGGCCGCCGCGGCGGACCTGCGCCGCCTCGGTCTCGACGACGCGCCGGCCACCGGGGCCGACGAGTTCGACGCCGACGCCGTCCGCGCCGACCTGCTGGACGACGCCTCGCTCGACCGGGCCGTCGAAGACCTCTGGCCCCGGCTCACGCCGGGCCAGGTGGTCCACACCCTGCTGGCGGAGGGCGACGATCCGGCCGGGCACCTGCAGCGGTTCACGGACGCGCAGTTGGCCCTGCTGCGGCGCACTCCGGAGGCGCCCTGGACGGACGGCGACGTGCCGCTCCTCGACGAGGCGGCCGGCCTGGTCGACGGCCCGCCGGAGCAGACGTTCGGGCACGTCGTCGTCGACGAGGCGCAGGAACTCACCGCCATGCAGTGGCGGATGATCGTGCGCCGCTGCCCGGGCCGGTCGATGACCCTGGTCGGGGACTTCGCCCAGGCGGGCCCGGCGACGGTGGCCCGGGACTGGAAGGAGGCGCTCGGCCCGGACCTCGGACGGCGCTACGACCTGCGCACCCTGACCGTCAGCTACCGGACCACCCAGGAGATCCTCGCCGTCACCGAGGACCTGCTCGCCCGGATCGCCCCGGACCGCACACCGATCCGCTCGATCCGGCACGGCGAGGTGCCGCGCACCCTCGCCGCGGACCGCGCGTCGCTCGTCACCGCCCTCCTGCGGGAGCTGCGCGAGCAAGGCGCCGCGCACCCCGGCGAGTTGATCGGGGTGATCTGCGCCGACGACCGGACGGCGCAGCTCGCGGCCGCGGGCGTCGAACGGCACGCCCGGCTGGTGCCGGCCTCACAGGCGCGCGGGCTGGAGTTCGACACCGCCGTCGTCTTCGACCCGGACGGCATCACCGCCGCCCGCCCCGGCGGCGAACGCGACCTGTACGTCGCCCTCACCCGCGCCACCAAGCGCCTGTGCACCCTCGCCGCGGAGGCCACCGGCTGACACGGCCCGGCCCCGGCCGTCACCCGGCGGCCGGGGCCCGCCACCGCAGCCGCCAGACCACCCGTCAGACCACCCGTCAGACCACCCGACCGGGATCGTCGAGCCAGGCCGGGGCAGGTCCGAGCGGGGAGCACGGGCCCCCGGCGGTCCCGGCCGCCGGACCCATCAGCGGGCGAAGGTGGCGGCCCTGGCGGCGCGTTGGGCGAAGACGGTCTCGCGGCGGTCCGCCGTCTGCCGGAGTGCGTCCTTGCGGTCCCGCTTCGACAGCCGGTCCAGGTACGTGTGGCCGTCGAGGTGGTCGCTCTCGTGCTGCAGGCACCGGGCGAAGTAGCCGGTCCCCTCGATGACGAGCGGCTTGCCGTCCTGGTCGAAGCCGCGCACGACGGCGTGGTCGGTGCGGGGGACGGCCATGGCGGCGCCGGGCACGGAGAGGCAGCCCTCCAGGTCGTCGACCAGTCGGCGGTCGCCCGGCTCCGGCAGTTCCAGGACCGGGTTGAGGATGTGGCCGACGTGCCGGATCCCGTCGTCGTCCGGGCAGTCGTAGACGAAGAGCCGCAGGTCGACGTCGACCTGGTTGGCGGCCAGGCCGGCGCCTTCGGCCACGTGCATGGTGAGGAACATGTCGTCGATCAGTGCCGACAGTTCGGGCGTGCCGAACTCGGTGACCTCCCGGCACGGGCGGTGCAGGATCTCCTCGCCCGCCTCCGTGACCCGGCGGACCGAGCCGCGTTCCGCCTCGGGTGACAGCGCCGGGTAGGAGTCCACCGGTCTGCCCTGGACCCGGACCCGCCGGTCGACGGGACCGGGCCGCTCGTGACGAACGGACATGCTGTCTCCCCCACTCACCCTCTGGCCCACCTGCGATGGACCGCTTGCCAGTCACTTTGCAAAGTAGCAGACTTTGCAAAGTGACTGAAGAAGACGTCAACACCCCGCCCGGTCGGTCCCGGCAGGCCGAGGACCGGCTGCCCGCGCACGAGGTCCGCACGGCGCTGCTGGAGCTGCTCGCCGAAGTCGGCACCGTCACGGCGACCGAGGCGGCGGCGCGGCTGGGGCACAGCTCCGGGCTCTGCTCGTTCCACCTGCGGCAGCTCGCCCGGCACGGACTCATCGAGGAAGCGCCGCACACCGGGGGCCGCGCACGGCCCTGGCGTCTGCGGCAGGAGGCGCCGGAGGCCGGTGCTCCCTCGGCGGAGGAGTTCGACGACCTGGCCCGGGGGCTGGAGGACGAGAGCTGGCGACGCTGGCTCGGCCAGCGCGAGCTGGCGCCCGCCGCGTGGCGGCACGACGAGGCGTTCAGTGCCGTCGCCTATCTGACGCCCGAGGAGATGAGCGGGGTCGCGGCCGCGGTACGGCAGGCGCTCGCCCCCTACCAGCACCGCGAACAGCGCCCCCTGGCCCGACCCGAGGGCGCCCGACCGGTGGCCCTCATCACCCGGCTGTTCCCCCTGCTCCCCGATCAGCCGGGCGACCAGGGCCGGCGGGGCTGAGCGGCCGGCAACCGCCGGGCTCGGCATACTCGGCCGGTCCCCGTCCCCTTCGGTGGATGGGGACCGCCGAACCCCGAGGAGGACCGTGTCCACCACCCCGCAGCCGGCGCCGGACGGCACGCCGGAGGTGACCCCGGCCGCGAGCCGGGCCCGCTGGCGGCAGGTGCGTGACCACCTGAACCGCCACCGCTTCGAGCTGACCCGGGCGGCCGCGGCCGAGCACGCCGCCCGGCAGTTCGCGCCGGGCGGGCGGCCGCTGACGCGCGAGCACTGGATTCCCGAGGCGCCCGTACCCCTGGAACGGGTGCGGCTCCGGTGGCCGGAGCGAACCCCGGCCGCCCCCGTCGACGGCCGCGGCCCGGAGCTGGACGCCACCCCGTGACCCCGTGGCCTCATGCCCCCCTGACCGCGTGATCGAGGGGCCCGGTTCCGTCGGCGGTGAGACGGGCCGTCGCAGCGGCCCGAGGCCCCCGGTTGCCCTGCGGGCGATCGGGGGCTTTAATAAATGAACAGGCATTTACTAATGAGGGGGTAGCGATGGCCGGACGTCCCCGAGGCGTGGACGACGTGGTGATCCTGCGCGCGACGGCCGAGGTGATCGGCCGGGTGGGCCCCGCCGGGCTGACGCTGGCCGCCGTGGCCCGCGAGGTCGGGCTGGTGCCCGGCACCCTCGTGCAGCGGTTCGGCTCCAAGCACGGCCTGCTGGTGGCGCTCGCCGAACAGTCCGTCAAGGACGCGGACGCGTTGCACGGCCGGGTGCGGGAGGCGCACCCATCGGTCCTCGGGGCGCTGGCCGCGCTGGTCGTCGAGTCGATGGCTCCGATGGCCACACCGGAGAGCTTCGCCAACCACCTGGCTTTCCTGTGCACGGATCTCACGGACCCGCAGCTCTACGAGCCCGCCCTGGCCGCCCACCGGGCCCAGGAACGGGTGATCCGGGCACTGCTGGCGGAGGCCGTCGCCGCCGGCGAACTCCGGGCCGGGACGGACGTCGCGGCGGTGGCCGGGTCCGTCCAGGCGGTCACCGCCGGCGTGGGCCTCGTCTGGGCGCTCGACCACCGGGGCACCCTCGCGCAGCGGCTGCGCCGGGAACTCGACGCCCTCCTGGCCCCGCACCACCCACCCCGGCACCGCCACGACCTGGAGGAAGCATGACGAACGACACCCGGCCGCTGGCGGGGAAGGTGGCGCTGGTCGCCGGCGGGACCAGGGGCGGCGGGCGGGGCATCGCCGTCGAGCTCGGGGCGGCCGGCGCGACGGTGTACGTCACCGGCCGCAGCAGCACGGCCGGGCGCTCCGACCTGGACCGCCCGGAGACCGTCGAGGAGACCGCCGAGCGGATCACCGCCGCCGGCGGCGTCGGCATCCCCGTCCGCACCGACCACAGCCGCCCGGAGGAGGTCCGCGCCCTGGTCGACCGGATCGCGGCCGAACAGGACGGCCGGCTCGACGTCCTGGTCAACTCCGTGTGGGGCGGGGACCAGCTGACGGACTGGACGCACCCGCTGTGGGAGCAGGACCTCGACACCGGCCTCCGGCTGCTGCGGCGGGCGGTGGAGACCCATGTGATCACCAGCCGCTTCGCGCTGCCGCTGATGGTCGCGCGCCGGAGCGGTCTGGTCGTGGAGGTCACCGACGGCAACACCGCCCGCTACCGCGGCTCGTTCTTCTACGACCTCGCGAAGTCCGCGGTGATCCGCCTCGCCGTCGCGCAGGCCGCCGAGCTGAAGGCACACGACGTCGCGGCCGTCGCGATCACGCCGGGCTTCCTGCGCTCGGAGGCCGTGCTGGAGCACTTCGGGGTGACCGAGGCCAACTGGCGCGACGGCGTCGCCCAGGACCCGAACTTCGCCCACTCGGAAACCCCCGCCTACCTGGGGCGGGCGGTCGCCGCGCTGGCCGCCGACCCCGCCGTCATGGCCAAGACCGGCCGGGCGCTCGCCACCTGGGGCCTCTACCGCGAGTACGGGTTCACCGACGCCGACGGCACGCGACCGGACTTCGCCGCCCACTGGGCCGACTCCCTGGAGGCGGAGTTCGGGCCGCTGGGAGATCCGCTCTGACCGTCACTCCGACCGGCCCGCCGTCCCGACCGTGGGCGCCCGCTCCGACCGGCCCGCCCTCCGACCCGCCGCTGGGCGCCCGCTCGATCCGAGCGGGCGCCCTTCGGCGTCCCCGGGGCGGACACGGCGCCCGCGCGCCCGCCCGGCACATCGGCACACCCCCCAGTTGAACATGTTCAAACCCGTGCGCCATGATGATCCCGAACGGGAGCCCCCGACCCCGACCGGGGGGTTCGGGCCACCCCGCCGTGCCCCGCCCTGCCCCGGCGCACCCGCGCTCGCCGGCAGCGGAAGAAAGGACCGTCCACCGTGCCGACTCCTTGGCAGACCCGGCTGACCGCCTCCGCCGTCGCCCTGATGTGGGGCTACGAGGGCCTCTGGTGCAAGATCTTCCCCGGCCGCGCCGACCAGCGCGCCATCGTGGAGGGCCTGCCGCTCCTGCCCGGGAGCGCCGTGACGCCCCTGCTGATCACCATCGGCCTGGCCGAGCTGGCCCTCGGCGCCTGGGTGCTCAGCGGACGCCGGGCCAGGCTCGCCGCGATCGTCCAGACCCTGCTGGTCGTCGGGTTCAACACCGGCGGCCTGCTGTTCGGCGCCGACCGCATCCCCGAACCGGGCCGCCTCGTCGTTCAGGACATCGCCTTCCTGGCCCTCGTCTGGACCCTCCCCGCCGCCCGGCGCGACCGCACCCGCCCGATCGCGGTCGCCGCATGAGCACCGCCACGCCCTGGACCGAAGGCCGACTGCTCAGCCTCCAGACCCGCCGCCCGCGCGTCCTGTTCGGCCGGATGTACGAGGACCCGGCCGTCGAACTCGGCGCGTTCCCGGCACCGGGCGCCCGCGTGCTCTGCATCGCCTCGGCCGGCGACACCGCCGCCGCACTGGCCGCCGCCGGGTACGAGGTCACCGCCATCGACCTCAACCCCGCCCAGCTCGCCTACGCCCGCGGCCGGCTCACCACCGGCGCGCCCGCGGCCACCGGCTCCGCGGAACACCTGCTCGCCGCGGGCCGGGCGGCGGCCGCCGCCGTCCTCCCGGCCTGGCGACCCGCCGCCCTGGAACGCTTCCTGCGCCTGGACGACCCCGCCGCCCAGGCCCGCCACTGGCGCCACCGGCTCGACGGACCCGGCCTGCGCCTGCTGCTCGCCACCGCCCTGCGCCCCGCCGGTACGCTCGCCACCGCCGTGCGGCCCGCCTTCCGGGACGTCCTGCCCCACCGCTTCGACACCGCCCTGCGGGCCCGGCTGGCCCGCGGGGTCGCCCGCCACCCCAACGCCGGCAACCCCTACGCCTGGCGCCTGCTCCTCGGCCGCGATCTGCCCGGGTCGCCCGCCATCCCCGCCGAGCCGGCCGCGGCCCCCGTCCGGCTGCTCGCCGGCGACGTCCTCGACCACCTCGAACGCTCCCCCGCCGGCCACTACGACGCCGTCACGCTCTCCAACGTCCTGGACGGCCCCGGCCCGGCCTTCGCCCGGCGCCTGCGCGCCGCCATCCAGCACGCCGTCCGCCCCGGCGGAACCGCCGTCCTGCGCAGCATCCGCGAACCGGGCCCGGCCGGCCCGGGCGCCGCCGCCGAGGACCGCTCCCTGCTCTGGGGCGTCATCCGGGTGCTCCGGCTCTGAGGGCCCCGGTTCCGAGGACCACTCAGCTCCGAAGACCGCCCGGACCTGAGGGCCCACCGGCTCTGAAAGCCCCCGGCCCTCAAGGCCCCCGGTTCCGTAGACCACCCACCGCTTCGCGCCCACCACCGGAGTCGACCGTGCGACACCTGCTCCAACGCCACCCCTTCCCGATGCGCACCCACTTCGCGCACTCCCTCGTCCTCACCTACGCCCTCCCGCCGCACCTCCTCGCGCCCCTCGTGCCGCCCGGCCTCGCCCTCGACACCTACACCGACCCCACCGGCACCGAACACGGCTTCGTCGCCGCCGCCGTCGTCGACACCCGCGCACTGCGCCCGGCCGCCCTGCCCGCCCGCCTCGGCCGCGACTTCATCCTCACCGGCTACCGGATCTTCACCCGGTTCCCCACCCCGGGCGGGCGCACCATGCGCGGACTGCGGATCCTGCGCTCCGACACCGACAACCGGCTGATGGCCGCCGGCGGCAACCTCTTCTCCCGCTACCACTACCGCTCCGCCAGGATCGGCACCCGGGTACTCGGCGACACCCTGGAGTTCAAGGTGCTCAGCACCGACGGCCGCGCCGACCTGCATGTGCGCGCCGACCTCGCGAGCAGCCCCGCCCCCCTACCGCCCGGCAGTCCGTTCGCCGACGCCCGGGCCGCGCGCCGGTTCGCCGGACCGCTGCCCTACACCTTCGAGTACGAGCCGGAAACCCGCTCCATGATCGTCGTCAAGGCCACCCGCACCCACTGGGACCCCGTCCCGGTGACGGTCGAGGTCCCCCGGCTGACCTTCTTCGACCACGGCCCCTTCACCGGCAGCCGCCCCGTCCTCGCCAACGCCTTCCACGTCGCCGACGTCGACTACGGCTGGGAGGCCGGCCACCGCCGTGCCCTGGACGGAGCCCGCCGATGAACGCCCGGCCCGCCCGGCCCGCCGGGCCCGCGCGGCGCCCCTCGGGTGTCCGCGAGGTGATCCGCTACAACTGGCCGATGTACGCCGCCGGCGCCGTCACCGCCGCCACCGGCTGGGCGCTGGCCCGCCGCCTCCCCGCCCGGCCCGCCGCCCTCGCCCGCGCCGCCTCGGCCGGCGCCGCCGCGCTCCTCACCACCAGCACCCTGGCCACCTGGCACGTCTACGACCGCTCCGAACTTCACTCCTACGACTGGCTGTCCGAGCTGCTCCCCGACGGCCCGGGCGACCACCTGGTCGTCTGCACCGGACTCGACGAGGCCAGCCGCCCGATCGCCGCCCGGTACCCCACCGCCCGCCAGCTCGTCGCCGACCTCTACGACCCGGCCCTGACCACCGAGGGCTCGATCCGGCGCGCCCGTCGCCACGCCCCGCCCGCCCCCGGCACCGTCTCCGCCCGCCCCGACGCCCTGCCCGCCGCCACCGGCTCCCTCGACACCGTGCTCACCGTCCTCGCCGCCCACGAACTGCGTCGGCCCGCCGACCGCACGGCGCTGTTCACCGAGGCCGTCCGCACCCTGCGGCCCGGCGGTACCCTGCTGCTGGTGGAGCACCTGCGCGACCTCGCCAACACCGCCGCCTACGGCCCGGGCGCCTGGCACTTCCAGCCGCGCGCCACCTGGCTCCGGCACGCCGCCGAGGCCGGACTGCACCCGGCCGCCGAACGCCGGATCGCCACACTGATCACCGCCTTCGCCTTCCGGAGCCCCGACGCATGACCGAACTGTTCACCCTGGAAGCCCAGTTGAGGCTGGTCGGCGCGGCCCTGGTCGGCATGGGCCTGTTCCACGCCGTCCTGCCACGCATCGTCCAGTGGCCGGCCGACCTGTCCGGCGCCAGCCTGCTGACCCGCCAGGTCTCCTACGTCCACCTCTTCTTCATCGCGCTGACCTGCGCGCTGCTCGGCCTGATGCCGCTCTGCCTGGCCCCCGACCTCCTCGCCGGCACCCGCCTGGGCACCGCCCTGCTGGCCGGGCAGACGCTCTTCTGGGGCCTGCGCTGGCTGTTCGAGTTCGCCGTCTTCTCCCCCAGGCTCTGGCGCGGCGACCCCCTGCGGACCGCCGCGCACATCGGCCTCTCCGTCCTCTGGACCTGGGTCGCCGCGGTCTTCGCGCTCGCCCTCTGGCGGGTCCTCTAGGGTCCGTGCCGAAGCCCCGGCGGGCGGTTCCCGCGCCGACGACCGCCCGGCGGAACCGCCTGTGGCGGGACCGTCGTCCGGTCCTCCACAACTGGAAGGCCGTCCTCGAGGAGCACGACACGATCACCGCCGCGCTGCGCAGCGGGGACCCGGAGGCGGCCGAGCGGGCCGCGCGGGCCCACATCGGCTCGCAGGCCGACCACGAGGTGGCCGAGGAGGACTGAGCGGCCCCGGACGGACGGCGGCCCCGCCCTTCCGCCCCGCCGCGCTCGGCGGGGTGGCAGGGCGGGGCCGGGTCGTCGTCGGTCAGCGGGCGCTGCCGAGGTCGCGGTCCTCCTCGCCGCCCCGGAGCATCAGGGTGGTCTCCTCCAGGCGGCGGAACCGGCCGTCGGGGGAGAACTCGGCGAACACGTACACCTCCATGCGCACGGTGGAGCCGTCGGTCTTGGTGACGTCGACCACGTGGCGGTCGGCGTAGCGGTCCCCCTGGACCAGCTCGTCGAGGACCTCGACGCGGCCGCTCGCGACGACCTCGCGCAGGTGGGCGATGTGGGCGGTGAACTCCGCCCGGTCCGCCCAGCTGCCGTCGGTGCGCTGGCGGTAGTCCGGGGCGAAGTGCCGGTCGACGGCCTCGGCCAGGTCGAGCCCGGGGGTGAAGAGCAGGTCGGTGAGCGCGGTGGCGATGTCGGTCCGCGTGGCGGTGGTCATGACGGGTCCCCTTGGGCGTCGGAGTGACGCGTGAGCGTCGGAGTGACGAGACTTTGCGTGCGTCGAGCACGCATCTGAACAGTACCCCACGGTGCGTGCGTTGCGCACGCTATTCTTGGACGCATGCCGAACGACGTGGGACACGAGATCGCCGACGCACTTGCCGTCGTCCTCCGACGCAGCTCCCGCACACACCTCTACGAGCTCCTGACCAGCGGCCTGGACGGGGCGCTGGACGCCGTCACCTACCCCGTCCTCAGCGCGCTCGCCCGCACCGGGCCGTGCAGCGCCGCCAGACTCGCCGAGGAGATCGGCCTCGACCGCTCGGGCGTCACCCGCCGCGCCAGCCGCCTCGAAGAAGGCGGCCTGCTGCGCCGCGTCCCCGACCCCGACGACGGGCGCGCGACGCTGCTGACCCTCACCGACGCCGGCGAGCGCGTCATCCGGACCACGCGCGAGCGCCTCGCCGCCCACATCGAGGCCTCGCTGGCCGACTGGCCCGCCGACGAGGCCCGGGCCTTCGCCCGCGGCTTCCACCGCTTCGTCACGGGCAGCCTGCTCCGACCGGAGTGACGCGGCCGGGGCACCGGCCGGGGTACGGACAGTGCCGCATCAGGACAACCTTCGCCCTGTTCAGAGGACGACATCGTGATTCCGTCCCGGCTACGGGCTCAGGTGTCGACGGCCTTAGGGTTGGGGCTCCAGCTGGTCTGATGAGAAACGAGTTGCGCAGATGTCTTCGGAGAGGGAACGACGGCGGATCCTTCGCGACGCCTACAAGGCAGAGCGCAAGCGTGATGAGTGGAACCTTCTCGGCATCGACCGTGAACAGCTCGACGACCTCCTCGGTCACGTCGAAGAGCGTCTCGCGGAGGCCGGATGTGATCACACGCTGAGGCACTCCCGGTCCTGGGCCGACTCCAGTTCAGTGGCGTGGTCCGAGCTGGAAGCGGGCCTGCTGGCCGATGGCGGCGGTTGCGACTGCGAGGTGCTCGCGAACGTGGATCCAGACGAACGGGTCTGATGCCGCTCAGGCGACGTTCGCCCTGGTGACGACCTCGCGTAGGCGTTCGTCGGTGGCGTGCTTGTTCCGCCAGATGATGCAGCGGCGGATCATGCTGCCCCTGGGCCTTGTGGCTGGCGTGGTCGGTGCCGTCGAGGGCGAAGTAGCGCAGGGTGGTGGACTGGGCCTCGACCCGGTTGAGCAAGGAGCTGTTGGTCGGGGTGTAGGCGATCTCCAGGTTGGTCGCGGCCGCCCATGTCCTGACCCGCTGCCACCGCCTCGTCGTCAGGTGCGGCAAGGAGTTGTCACAGACGATCGCGATCCGCACGCCCGCCGGATGCAGTGAGCGCAGGAAGCGGCAGAACCCCAGGAACTTGGTGCGGTTCTTGGTCTTCTTGATGTGGCGGGTCCTCTTGCTGGCGGCCGCGCTCGGTCCACTGCCGACGACCCGGCCGGCGGCCGGCGGTGTCGACCGTGCCCGACCGGGCGAGTCGTACCGGGCCGGAGCGGCCCGCGCCCGTAGGGTCCCGAACGATGGCCGGCAACGAACCCGACTTCGACGCGATCGCGGACGAGCTCCACACCCTCGCCCCGCAGGACTTCACGGCGGCCCGGAACCGGCACGCGGACGCCCTGAAGAAGACCGACCCGCAGCTCGCCCAGCAGGTCCGTGCGCTGCGCCGCCCCACCCAGGCCGCCTGGGCCGCCAACCTCCTCGCCCACCGGCACGGCGACCTCGTCGGGCAGCTGCTGGACCTCGGGCAGGCACTGCGCGACGCCCAGGAGCACCTCGCCGGGGAGCAGTTGCGCACGCTCACCGAGCAGCGGCGGCAGCTGGTGCGGGCGCTGACCGGGCAGGCCGAGCGCGACGCGGCGGAGGCCGGACACCCGCTCGGCGCCGACGCCGTCGCCGAGGTGGACCGGACGCTGGGCGCCGCGCTGGCGGACCCGGACGCCGCCCGCGCCCTCGCGGCGGGGCGGCTGACGGCTCCGCTGGACCCGGTGCTGTGGCCGGGCGCCGGGAAGCCGGACAGCGGGAAGCCGGGCGCCGGGAAGCCGGGGAGCCGGAAGCCGGGGACCGGGGCCGCGACGAAGAAGGCCGCCGAAACGTCCCCCGTGTCGGCGCGCGACTCGCGCCCCACGAAGGCACAGGCCGCGGCCGAACGGCGGCGCCGGCGCGAACAGGAACAGGCCCGCAAGGCCTTGGCCGGCGCGGAACGGGCCGCGGACACGGCCGATGCCCGGGCCGCGGACGCCGCTCGGGCCCTCGACGAGGCGGAGTCGGCCCGCCGACGGGCGGAGACCGAAGCCGGGCAGGCCAGGGCCGCGCTTGCCGAGGCGCAGGACCGCGAAGCCCTCGCCCGGGAGCGCCTCACGCGCGCCGAGAAGCAGGCGCGATCCGCCGAGGACGCGGCGCGCACCGCCGACGACCGGGCCGCCAAGGCCCACGAAGCCCTCCAGGAGGCGGCCGAGCGCCTGCGGGTGTCGCAGAGCGACGACGACCAACAGCCGGGCTGAGCGCCGCCGGTCACCCGGTGCCCCACAGGCGGGCACGCGGCGGAGCCGGTCCTCCCGGAGCGGGGCCGCGAACGGTTCAGCGGCAGATCCGGTAGCTGTCGCCCGCCCGGGGCCGCTGCCACCCACCGCCGGGGCGGGTGACACGATGTCGCCCTCCTCGTACGAGAGCCGATCGCCCGCCTCGACGGACACCGACCGGTCCGGTCCGACCTGGAAGTCGGAGTACGGACGTCGGAGTGCGGCAGCATCCGGGAGACGGGCGCGGCGCCCGTCGAGCAGCACCCGCATGTGCGGAGCATCCCGCAGGGACCGCTGCCGCCGCGCCGGGGTCGGAGACCGCCCGACCGTCGGCGGTGCCCCACCACGCGGGAACTCGGTGGCAGGTCGATCAGTGGTCGTGTTGACTTCCGGCGTGAGTCACGTGGCCAACATCATGATCTCCGTCGAGTTCACCGACCGGCCGGCCGTCGAAGCGCTGAGCCAGTGGTTGCGGACGTCCGCCCCGCGACGCGGCTACGAACCGGGCGCCGTCGGGTGGGTCGGGTCGCTGAACGAGACGACCGGGAGCGACACGCACTGGGGCGGCGGCAAGTACCCGGAGTGCGAGGTCTTCGCCGGTGCGCTCAACCACGCGGACCTCGCCGGACTGGTCGCCCATGTCGAGCGCGTCCCGTGGGTCCACCCGGAGTTGGTGCAGCTGTTCGTGATGGACCAGGAGCAGTCCTACTTCCGGGTCTGGATGTTCCACGGCCCGAGGCTGCGGCAGATCGCCCCCGAAGGCAGGGAGGACGACATCTACCCCGACGGGGGCCCGTCCGACATCCACACGCGGTTCGCGCTCGCCGACGACGCCGAGTTCCTCCGCGACCTGGTGGTCGCCGCCGTCAACTGGGCACCCGGCCGGGATGTCTCGCGCGAGGCGGTGCTCTCCGACCCGCGCAACGCCCACTACGTGGACGGCTGGCCCGGTCGGGGCGACCTGGGCATCGTGGCCCTCTCGACCGGGGAGGCCACCGGGTGGCAGCCGCTCCCGGTCGGCGCCGCGTGGCTGCGGTACCTCCCGGCGGAGGACCCCGGCTACGGCTTCGTCGACCCGGCCGTGCCGGAGCTGAGCATCGGCATCACCGCCGCCCAGTGTGGCCGGGGCATCGGAACCCTGCTGATCAGGCGTCTGCTGCGGACCGCCGCCGAGGCCGGCGTCGACCGCGTCTCGCTGAGCGTCGAGCGGGACAACCCCGCCCTCCGGCTGTACGAGCGCGAGGGCTTCCGCGTGCACGACCCGCGCGAGGGCGAGGACGCGCTGACCATGGTCACCCGCCTCCGCCGGGACTCCTGACCGGGCGGCCGACGGCCGGTGCTCCTGCCCGAAAGGGAAGGCGGCGGCGGGGGCTGTCCCCCGGGCGGGTCCGGGGGCGTGCTGCCGTGATCTTCGGCCGCCAGGTTCCTAGCGTTGGTCACATGACAGCTCATCAGCTTCCCTTCGGTCCGGCCGCCGTGGCACGGCCGGTCGCCCGCCGGGCCACGGCGGCGGGCCTCGCCCTCGCCGCCTGCCTGACGGTGGCGTCCGCCGTGACCGCCCCCGCCGCCGGGGCGGCGTCCGCCTCCGCCGACAGCGCCGCCTCCACCCCCCGGGGCCTGGAGCGCTTCTACCACCAGCCCCTCGACTGGCGCAGCTGCGTCCAGGGCCCGGACGACCAGGTCGGCGCGGGCCTGGAGGAGGCGGGCGCGACCTGCGCCGACGTCACCGTGCCGCTCGACTACGGCGACCCCCGGGGCCGTACGATCACCGTCGCGATCTCCCGGATCAAGGCCACCGACACCCGCCACCGGATCGGTCCGCTGCTGCTCAACGACGGCGGCCCGGGCGGTGAGACCCTCGGGACCCCGCCGCGCGTCCACACGGCGCTCAAGGAGACCGCCGGCCGCTACGACATCATCGGCATGGACCCGCGCTTCGTCGGCCGCAGCACCCCGCTGGACTGCGGCTGGCCGATCGGCACCAACCTCGTCTCGGCCGGGCTCGGCCGGGCGAGCTTCGACCGGCAGGTCGTTCTCCAGAAGGACCTCGCCGCCAAGTGCCGGGCGGCGGCCGGACCGCTGCTGCCGCACGCCAGCACGCGCAACACGGCCCGCGACATGGACGTGATCCGCGGCGCGCTCGGCGAGCGGAGGATCTCCTACCTGGGGGTCTCGTACGGGACGTACCTGGGCACGGTCTACACCCAGATGTTCCCCGGCCGCTACGACCGGGTGGTCCTCGACGGGGCGCTCGACCCGCGCTCCTACGGGCCGGTGATGCTCCCCCGCCTGCTGGCGGAGAACGAGCAGGCGCTCGCCGACTGGGCGGCCTGGGCGGCGGGCCGCCACGACACCTACCGGCTCGGCCGGACCGCCGAGGAGGTGACGGCGGGCATCCGGCGGCTCGTCGAGGCGTCGGCGCGGGCCCCGCTGACCGTCGGCAGCGGCGCCGACACCTTCCGACTGGACGACACCCGGGTGCCGCTCCTGGTCTTCGCCGGACTCGCGGACGACACCGACGCCGCACGCGCGAACCTGGCCGAGCAGGTCGCGGTGCTCGGCGAGGCGGCGGCGGGGCGGCCGGCCCTGCCGTCGGCGGCCTTCACCGCCGTCCTCCGGTTCGCGTTCAGCGAAGAGGCGTCGCCCACCGGCAGCTCCCAGCAGGCGATCCTGTGCGCGGACGCCCCGGCGCCGCGCGACCCCGAGGCGTACTGGCGGGAGATCGAGCGCAGCCGGGCCGAGCACCCGCTGTTCGGCCCGCTGGTCAACAACATCAACCCGTGTGCCTTCTGGGACCGCCCGCGCGAGGCCCGCACCGAGGTGCGGCGCGACGCCGAGGTGCTGATAGTCGCCGCCACCGGCGACCCGCGCACCACCTACCGGGACAGCGTCGCGCTGCACGGCCTGCTGCCCGCCTCCCGGCTGCTGACCCTGGAGGGCGCCAACCGGCATGGGCTGTACGGCATGTACGGCAACGCCTGCGTGGACGACACGGTCAACGCCTATCTGGCGGGGGGCCGGCTGCCGAAGGGCGACCGGACCTGCGCGAAGTAGCGCGCCGCTCCGGCCGTCCCCACCCCGGGACGGCCGGAGCCTTGTGGGTGCTCCCCGCCCCGCGGCGCTCTCACTCCTCGCCGAGGACCATCCACTTCTCCGGCTTCTCCATCGGCACGAACCCCGCCTTGGCGTAGACCTCGTGGGCGTCCGCCGTGGCCAGCATGACGCGGCGCAGCCCGTAGGGGGCGAGGTGGTCGCGGACGGCGGCGGCCAGGGCCGTGCCGAGCCCCCTGCCACGGGCCGAGGGCTCGATGTACACGTCGCAGAGCCAGGCGAAGGTGGTCCGGTCGGTGACCACCCGCGCGTAGCCGAGCTGGGTACCCGCAGCCCGGTCGTAGACGCCGAAGTTGAGGGAGGCGGCGATCGCGGTGTCCTGCTTCTCCCGGGGGCGGCCGCGTGCCCAGTAGGCGTCCTGGGACAGCCACCGGTGGATCAGTTCGGCATCGAGGCGCGCCGGGTCCGTCGAGATCTCGTAGCCGTCGGAGAGGTCATTCGTCATACCGGAATCCAACCAGGCCGGGCCCCCACCGTTCCAGGTGCGGGCCCGGCGGCCGGGCGTCCGGCCACCGCCGCGCGGGCGCGCGTCAGAGGGTGATGGTCTTGTACTCGGTGTAGGTGCCGAGGCCGACGGCGCCGAACTCGCGGCCGATGCCGCTGGCCTTGAAGCCGCCGAAGGGGCCGTCGAAGCCGACACCGGCCCCGTTCACGGTCACCGTGCCGGTCCGGATCCGGCGGGCGACCGCCAGGGCGTGCTCCTCGTCGGCGGACCAGACGCCGCCCGACAGGCCGTACTCGGAGTCGTTGGCGATGCGGACGGCGTCGTCCTCGTCCTCGTAGGGGATGACCACCAGGACGGGGCCGAAGATCTCCTCCTGGGCGATGCGCATGGCGTTGTCCACGTCGGCGAAGAGGGTGGGGGTCACGTAGTTGCCGCCCTCCAGCCCCGCCGGGACCTCGGGGCCGCCGGTGACGAGGCGGGCGCCCTCCTCGATGCCGATCGCGATGTACCGGCGGACGCGCTCCTGCTGGTCGGGGCGGATCATCGGTCCGATGAAGGTGTCCGGGTCCGCCGGGTCACCGACCTTCAGGGACTCGACGAGCGCCTTGAGTTCCGCGACCACCTCCTCGTAGCGGCTGCGCGGGGCCAGGACGCGGGTCTGGGCGATGCAGGACTCGCCGTTGTTGAGCAGGGAGGAGAACTTCAGCCCCTGCACCGCCCGGTGGATGTCGGCGTCGGCCAGGATGACGGCCGCGGACTTGCCGCCCAGCTCCAGGCTGACCCGCTTGAGCTGCTCACCCGCGATCGCGGCGATCCGCCGGCCGGCCGGGGTCGAGCCGGTGAAGGCGATCTTGTCGACCTCGGGGTGGGAGACCAGGTACTCGCTGGTCTCGCGGTCGGCGGGCAGCACGCTGATCACCCCGGCGGGCAGCCCCACCTGGGCCAGCAGGTCGGCGAGGAGGCCCATGCTGAGCGAGTTCTCCGGCGAGACCTTCAGGACCACCGAGTTGCCGGCGAGCAGCGCCGGGATGATCTTCGTGGTCGCGGAGGAGAAGGGCGAGTTCCACGGGATCACGGCGGCCACCACGCCGACGGCCTCACGACGGACCACGCTCCGCACCGGCGAGGCCGGGTCGGAGGGCGGCAGGGTCTCCTCCCACCCGAACTCCTCCGCCGCCTTCAGGTAGGCGTTGGCCTGGCGGGTCAGGCCCGGCTGGCCGGCCCGGGTGAACCAGCCCGCGGACCCGTTCTCGGCGGCGATCAGGGCAGCGATCCGCTCCGCCTGCCGCTCGCGCAGCGCGTTGAAGCGCCGCAGCACCGCCACGCGCTCCGGCGGCGGGGTGTCGCGCCAGGTGCCCTCGGCGAACGCGGCCCGGGCCGCCGCCACCGCACGGTCGACGTCCGCCCGCCGGGCCTGTGCGGCGCGGCCGATCACCGTCCGGTCGTGCGGGGACCGGATGTCGAGCAGGGCGGCCTCACTCGGCTCGGTCCAGGCGCCTGCGATGAAGAGCCGGTCATAGACGATCACGCTTCCACTCCCTCGCTATCTGTCACTCGACAGTAGCACTTACTTGCTGATGCAACTCGATGTCGTGGCATCTGATGGTGGTGCGGTGCCGGCGGTCCGTCCGACCGCCGAGGTCCGATGCCGCGCGGACCGGGGGGCCTCGCCCCGTCACGACGGTTCCGCACGGCGTCGGCGCGCGGCATCAGTCATTCGACTGCGGACCCGGACACGCCCGGCGGGGCGCGTCGCGGCCGCCGCCCAGACCGTCAACTGACTGATGTGCCGGCCCGCCGGGAACGGAAGAGTGCGGTGCGCCGGGCAGGACGGACACCCGCCCCGTCCGGGGACACATCCGCGTCACACGGAAGGCTCAACATGATCGACAGGCGTAGCTTCAACAGGGCCCTGGGACTGGGTGCCGGTGCGGCCGCGGTCTCGATGGCCACCCTGCCGGGCACGGCCGACGCCGCGCCCGTCCCCGGCGGCCCCGGCGCGGCCCCGGTCGTGCCCACGATCACCCCGGGCACGCACACGTCCTTCCCGCGGCTGAAGCAGGTCGAGGCCGGGCTGCTGAACGTGGGATACGCCGAACTCGGCCCGGCGCACGGACCGGTCGTGCTCTGCCTGCACGGCTGGCCGTACGACATCCACAGCTACGTCGACGTCGCGCCGCTCCTGGCCGGCCTCGGGTACCGCGTGATCGTCCCCTACCTGCGCGGACACGGCACCACCCGGTTCCTGTCGCCCCGGACCTTCCGCAACGGCCAGCAGGCCGCCATCGCGATGGACGTCGTCGCCCTGCTGGACACCCTCCGGATCGACCGCGCCGTGGTGGCCGGGTTCGACTGGGGGTCCCGGACCGGGGACGTCCTCGCGGCCCTGTGGCCCGAACGGGTCAAGGCCCTGGTGTCGGTGAGCGGCTACCTCATCACCAACCGCCGGGCACAGCTGGACCCGATCGCGCCGGCGGGCGAGCACACCTGGTGGTACCAGTACTACTTCGCCACCGAACGCGGCAGGAAGGCCATGGAGGACAAGGGCCTGCGCCACGATCTGACCCGCTTCGTCTGGCAGCAGGTCTCCCCCACCTGGAAGTTCGACGACGCGACCTTCGAGCGCACGGAGGCCGCCTTCGAGAACCCCGACTACGCCGCGGTCGTGATCCACAACTACCGCTGGCGGCTCAGCGTCGCCGACGGGGAGCGCCGCTACGACCGCTACGAGGACCGGCTGGCCCTGAAGCCGACCATCGGGGTGCCGACGATCACCCTCGACCCCGCGCTGGACCCGTTCACCGCTCCCGGCGACGGCGCCTCGTACCGGGCCATGTTCACCGGGAAGTACGAGCACCGGACGCTCGGCGGCATCGGCCACAACCTGCCTCAGGAGGCGCCGACCGCGTTCGCCCAGGCCGTCGTGGACGTGGACCACTTCTGAAGGCGCGCCGCCGGGAGGGGACCGGCCCCCTCCCGGCGCAGGTACCCGCACTACTGACACAGCGACGAGGTGGTCGCGAGCCGAAGCTGCACACCGCCGCTAAACTCCCCCCGTGAGAGCTGACGCCGCGCGGAACATCGAAGCCGTCCTGACGACGGGAGCGCGGATGCTGGCCGCCGACCCGGGCGCGAGCATCGCGAGCATCGCCGCCGAGGCGGGGGTGGACCGGCGGACCGTCTACCGGCGCTTCAGCTCCCGCGAGGAACTCCTCACCGCGATCCACTCCGCCCGCCTGGACGCCGTCGAGCGGGCCATCGCCGACGCCCGCCTGCGCGAGGCCCCCGTCGCCGTGGCCCTGCACCGCTACGTGGAGAACGTCATCGAGGTCAACCGCGCCTGGCCGGTGGACCTGGCCCGGATGCTCGCCGACGAGGAAACCCGCAGGCGCCGCGACAGCTCCGTCGCCGAGGTCGGGGACTTCCTCCGACGCGCCGTCACCGAAGGGCTGCTGCGCCCCGGCCTCCCCGAGGGCTGGGTCGCCGCCCTGCTGCCCCAGCTCGTGCACCTGGTGACACGTCAGGCGCCCGACCTGGCCGCCGGACCGGCGGCCGACCTGGTGGTCGACACCCTGCTGCGGGGGGCCGGCGCGCCGTGACGCGCCCGGCCCGGCGCGCCGGCCCCCCGCAGGCCGGCCCCGACCGATCGCCCACACACGGTGCTATGCTCGACGGCGGAAAACCCATCTGACGGAAAGCGTGGAGCAGACATGGCGGGTGACGACGACATCTCCGGGTGAGACCCGGTCCTGAAGCCGTCGGCGGGCATCGGTGCCCCGGGCCAACGGCTTCGTTCGTCGTTCCCCTTCCCCCTGTCTGCTCGCAGGCCGAGGTGTCTCCGCCTGCCCATCCTCCGGGTTGTCCTCATGTCCGATGCGTCCATCGTCTGCTCCCAGCTCTCCTTCTCCTGGCCCGACGACACCCCCGTCTTCCACGACCTCTCCTTCGCCCTCGGCACCGGCCGCACCGGTCTGGTCGCTCCCAACGGCGCGGGCAAGAGCACGCTGCTCAAGCTCATCGCCGGTCAACTGACGCCCTCCGCAGGATCGTTGACCGTCAGCGGCACGCCCGGCTACCTGCCGCAGGACCTCCCGCTGACGGCGGACCTCGCGGTCGCCGACGTCCTCGACGTCGCCGGGGTGATCCGCGCCATCGACGCGATGGAGTCCGGTGACGTGGCCGAGGAGCACTTCACCGCCATCGGCGACGACTGGGACGTCGAGGAGCGCAGCCTCGCCCAGCTCGAACGTCTCGGCCTGGCCGGCGTCGGCCTGGACCGACGGCTGGGCACCCTCAGCGGCGGCCAGATCGTCCAGCTCGGCCTCGCGGCGCAACTGCTCAAGCGGCCCGACGTGCTGCTGCTCGACGAACCCACCAACAACCTCGACCTCGCCGCCCGCCACCGGCTCCACGGCGTCCTGGAGGACTTCCCCGGCTGCCTGCTGCTGGTCAGCCACGACCGTGCGCTGCTCGACCGGATGGACCGGATCGCCGAGCTCGACTCCGGCGAACTGCGGCTGTTCGGCGGCAACTTCACCGCCTACGAGCAGGCCGCGGAGGCCGGGCGCGAGGTCGCGGCCAAGAACATCCGCAACGCCGAACAGGAACTCAAGCGGGAGAAGCGGGAGTTGCAGCAGGCCCGGGAGCGCGCCGACCGCCGGGCGAGCAACGCCGGCCGCAACCTCAAGAACGCCGGTCTGCCCCGCATCTTCGCCGGGACCATGAAGCGCGGCGCCCAGGAGTCCGCAGGACGCGCCGGCCAGGTCCACGCGGCCCGCCTCGGCGAGGCCAGGGCCCGGCTCGACGAGGCCGAGCGCGCCCTGCGCGACGACCAGCGCCTGACCCTGGACCTGTCCGGCACCCGGGTGCCGAGCGGGCGCGACCTCTTCGTCGGCGAGAACCTCCAGGTGCTGCGCGGCGGCACGCCCCTGTTCGCTGGTGGCGGCGTCGATCTGACCGTCCGCGGGCCCGAGCGGATCGCCCTGCTCGGACCGAACGGAACCGGCAAGACCACCCTCCTGCGCCTGCTGGTCGGGGACCTCGCCCCCGACGGCGGACGGCTCAGGCGCTCGGACGGCCGGGTCGCCTACCTCTCCCAGCGGCTGGACCTGTTGGACCCGGACCGCAGCGTGGCGGACAACTTCGCGGCGGCCGCACCGGAGCTGCCGGCGCCCGAGCGGATGAACGTGCTCGCCCGCTTCCTCTTCCGCGGCGCCCGCGCCCACCTCCCGGTCGGTGTGCTCTCGGGCGGCGAGCGGCTGCGCGCCACCCTGGCCTGTGTGCTGTGCGGCGACCCCGCGCCCCAGTTGCTCCTCCTCGACGAGCCGACCAACAACCTCGACCTGGTGAGCGTCGGACAGCTCGAAAGCGCCCTCACCTCCTACCAGGGCGCCTTCGTCGTGGTCAGCCACGACGAGCGCTTCCTGGCCGGCATCGGGGTGGACCGGTGGCTGCGACTGGCCGGCGGCACGCTGGAGGAGGTGGCCGCGCCCGAGGCGTGAGCGCCGTTCAGGTCCGGCCGGCGCGGAGGGACGGCGCCGGCCGGGCCCGCGAGGCCCCCGGGCCGCACGGCTGCGCCGCGCCCGCCCGGTCGCTGCCGCTGATTTCGCCCACGCCCCCGTCATGGCGTACAGTCGGGTTCACCGACGCGGGGTGGAGCAGCTCGGTAGCTCGCTGGGCTCATAACCCAGAGGTCGCAGGTTCAAATCCTGTCCCCGCTACGACGAAGGCCCGGGGTCGGCGCACAGTGTGCGCCGGCCCCGGGCCTTGTTCGTTCACCCGGTGCCCGATCCGCCGGACGCTCAGGCCTTGGCGACGATCTCCAGCAGCGTGAAGTCGCGTTCCTGCGGATCGGCGGTCTCGCCGACCGGCGTCCACTTGTTCTTCTGCAGGTCGAAGGACTTGGCCTCGGTGCCCGTCACCATGTGGACGCTCACCGCGTAGTCGTTCCCCTTCGCCCCGTACACGGCGGGGAGTTCGAGGCCGAGGTAACCGGGGGCGCCGGTGACCTTGAAGCAGAAGCGGCCGTGGCCGACGGGGTCGGTCGTCTGCATGGCCCGGGCGGTGACCTCCAGCAGGCCGGGCGCGCTGTCGCAGGTGGCGAGGGTGATGTGTCCGTCGCCCCGCTTGAGCCTGATCCCGCGCTCCTTGAAGATCGCGTCCGGAAGACCGCGCAGGAGCAGACCCAGGAGGTGGCCAGGGCCGCGGAGCAGGCCCGGCAGGTCGCCGCGAACAACGTCAACCCGGCGGACCACCCGCGCAACGACAGCGTCACGCCGCTGCCCAGGCCCAACGGCGGCATCGAGCTCCCCGGCCCGCCGGACTACCGGGCCCTGGCCCGCCAGTACGCGGCCGCGACCCGCCAGGTGAGTTCCGTGACCGGGATGCTGGCGTTGCCCGCGCGGTTCATCCCGGTGATCGGTCCCGCCGCGTCGGCCCAGCTCACGCGGATGTCCCTGGAAGCCGGCGTGGCCAACGTCCTGTTGACCGGCTACGGGTACGGGTGGACCAGCAAGGAGTTCATGCACTCGGTCGGCAGGTTGACGTTGAGCACCGTCGGCTGGCCGCTGGCCAAGAAGCTCGGGGGCGACAAGGTGGTCAAGGGAGCGTCGCGCCTGTTCAAGAAACTCTTCTGACCTCGGCCTCCGGGGCGGCCCGCCGGTCCGACCGGCGGGCCGCTCCGGCTTCCCGCCCGCCCCCGGCGGCCGGCCGGCGCCTCACCCCACCGGTCGGTGCGGGCGGCTGCCGGCCGGCCGCGGGCCGGGGTCGTCGTCCGTGGCGAGTTCGGGTTCCAGGCCCTCCGGGAGCCTCGGCGTGCGGAGGCCGCTCTCCCGCCGCCAGGCCTCGAACGCCCAGGCGGTCGAAGCGACCAGCGCGAACCCGAGCAGCCAGCCGCCGAGGACGTCGCTGACCCAGTGCACGCCGAGGGCGATCCTGGTCAGACCCGTCCCGAGCACGGTCACCGCGGCGATCGCCCAGGCCACCGGGCGGGCCCGCCGGGGCACGACCGGCAGGAGCACCAGCAGCAGGATCGCGCACGAGGCCATGGCGGTCATGGCGTGCCCCGACGGGAAGGAGAAGCCCGGCGCGTGGGCGACGGGATCGGGCAGCCGGGGCCGGACCCGGGCCACCGTCACCTTGACCAGCAGGCCGGTCAGACCGGCGGCCAGCTCGGTGAGGGCCGCCCACAGGGCCAGCCGCCAGGCCCGCCGCCACAGCAGCCAGCCGACGGTGGCCGCCACCAGCAGGCGCATCGTGACCGGGTCCCAGACCCAGTTGCTCAGTACCCGCGTGGTCTCCAGCAGGAGCGGGTGGTGCCGGACGACTTCGTTCAGGTGCACCGCCGCGCCGGCGTCCAGCTCGCGCAGCGGCTCCCAGCCGGCCTCGATCAGCACCAGCAGGACGGCGGCCGGCACCGCCGCCACGGCGAACGCCAGGACGGCCCCGAGCAGGCGCTCCCCGAAGCGCCGGTCGGCCCGGCGCTGGGAGAAGCGGCGCCGGGTGAGCCAGCGCCGGGAGAGCCGGCGCAGCGCGGGGACCCGGGTACGGGCGGGGCTTCGGTGCGGCCTCCGGTCAGCTGTCATCACGGCTCGTCTACCCACGACCTGCGGAGTCATCCTCGGGGTCGGGCAGCACCGGCTCCTCGACGCCCGCCCGGTCGGCCTCCAGCTGCGCGGCGAAGGCGATCCCGAGGAAGAGCGCGATCGCGGTCAGGTAGGCCCACATCAGGAGCGAGATGATCACGCTCAGCGGCCCGTACACCGCGTCGATCGAGTTGCTCAGCCGCAGGTACAGGCCGAGCAGGGCGGTCAGGCCGACCCACAGCACCAGGTACACGGCGGCGCCGAAGGCGAGCCAGGTGTGGCCGGGCTGTCGGCGGCGCGGTGCCCGGTGGAAGATGACGCTCGCGGACAGCAGGGCGAGCACGATGCCGGCCGGCCACCGCAGGACCGCCCAGACGAGGGCCTCCCGATGGGTTCCCGGTCCGCCCGCCTCGACGACCGCCGCGGCGATCTCCCGGCCCGCCACCAGCAGGACGAAGCCGAGGCCGAGCGGCAGACCGGCCAGCACGGCCATCAGCAGTCCGCGCGCGTACTTGCGGTGGAAGGGCCGGTCGCGTTCGATGCCGTAGATCCGGTTGGCCCCGCGCTCGATCTGGCACATCGCGGTGGCGACGTTGACGAGGGAGAACACGGCGCCGCCCCACAGGGCGACGCTCCCGCCGTCCCCCGCGCGCTCGCGGCCGCTCCGCAGGACCTGGTCGACCAGGTCGGAACTCGGGCCCGCGGTGAGCCGGGCGATGGTCAGCTCGGTCACCCGGCCGAGCCACTGGGTGTGCAGCACGGACGAGAGGCCGACCGCCGCGATCGCGAACGGGACGAGGGCGAGCACGGTCTGGAAGGCGAGGGCCCGGGCGTGGCTGAAGCCGTCGGCGTAGCGGAAGCGCAGGAAGGCGTCCCTGAGCAGCTGCCACCGGCCGTACGCGCGCAGTGTCGTGACGGCCTCGTCGGCGGAGAGCTCCTCGGGCTCGCGGCCGCGGGGGCCGACGCGGGTGGCGGTTCCCACTCAGCTGCTCCGTTCGGCCGGGACGGGATCGGCTCCGACCGGGTGGGACCCGTCGCCCGCAGCCCCGTCGCCCGCAGCCCCGTCGCCCGCGGCTCCGTCGACCGCGGCTCCTTCGCCCGGGGGCCCGCCGACCGGGGGCCCGCCGGCCGTCGGCGTGTGGACCAGCAGGGCGCCGGGCCGGACGGCCAGCCGCAGGGTGCGGCCGGCCGGCAGGCACTCCCCGTCGAGCTCCCGCGGCTGGTCCCGGTCGGCGGTGAGGTGGATCCGGCGCGCCTGGAAGTGTTCGAACGGCGCCGACCCGCCCCCCGCGCCGGTCCGCCCGGTGAGCAGCCGCGCCGCCGCCGCCGGCCAGCCGGCGAGGCCGCGCGGGTGGACGAGGACGAGGTCGAGCAGGCCGTCGTCCGGCCGGGCGCCGGGCAGCAGCCGGATCCCGCCCTGGAGTGCGCCGACGTTGCCGATCACGGCCATCGCGGCCCGCCGGTGGATGGGGCGCGCGTCGTCCAGGGTGACGGTGAGCCGCATCCGGCGGTCGCCGAGGTGGCGGAGCAGCGGGGGCACGTAGGCGGGCCAGCCCCAGCGGTTCTTCGCGCGGCGGCTGGTGCCGGCCATCGCCGCGGCGTCCAGGCCGATGCCCGCCATGGCGCTGACCACCGTGGCGGTGATGCCGTCGCCGTCGGCCGTGGCGAGGTCGATCCGGCGGGGCCCGCCGGCGAGGGCGTCCGCCAGCGCCCGCGCCGGGTCCGCCGGCAGGCCGAGGTTGCGGGCGAGCAGGTTCCCGGTGCCGCAGGGGACGATGGCCAGCGCGACGCCCGTACCGGCGAGGGCGTGCGAGCACGCCGTCACGGTGCCGTCGCCGCCGCAGGCCACCACCAGGTCGGCCCCGGCGGCGACCGCGGCCGCCGCGGCGCCCCGGCCGGGGTCGGCCTCGCTGGTGGCGGTTCTGGTCGGCGCCGCCCAGCCGTGGCCGGCGAGGACGCGGTCGATCCGGTCGAGGGTGTCCTCGTCGACCAGGACGGGGTTGAAGACCACCACCGCCCGGCCGGCGGACGGGTGATCGGGTACGGCTGCCACGGTGGTCTCCCTAGGGTCGGAGAGGAAAGCCCGCCACATGATCCAGAGCACGGCGCCGCCGTTCACCAGCCCGGCCAGCACGTCGGTCGGGTGGTGCATGCCGCGGTACAGCCGGCTGAACCCGACCAGCACCGGCAGCAGCGCCGCCAGGGCGCACAGCGGCAGCCGGAGCGGTCCCCGCAGACGCAGGGCGGCGAGGACGGCAAGTGCGCCGTACAGCGCGACCGCCGCGCCGACGTGGCCGGACGGGAAGCTGGAGGTCGGCGGTGCGCCGTCGAGCCGGGGCGCGGTCGGCCGGGGCCGGTCCACGCACAGGGTGACCAGCAGGAAGACCGCGGACTGGGCGGCGACGGCGCCGCCGAGGAAGGCGGCCTCGCGCCACCGCCGGGCGCCCAGCAGCAGCGCGAGCACGGCGGCGCCCGCCACGGCGATCACGGCCCCGGTGCTCGCGAGGACCGAGAGCCACGCGGTGACGGTGTCGAGGACGGGTACCCGGCCCGCGGCGAGCCGGTCGGTCAGCGCGTTCTCCCCCGGCCGCCAGAGGTGCAGCGGCGGGTGGGTGATCGTGAGACCGGCCAGCACCATGAGCACCGTCTGGGCGAGCAGTGCCGGTGCGATCGTTCGGAGCGGACGCCTTACCCCTGTGGTCACGCCATTCGTCTGCCCGGACACCGCCGTTTCATGGCCGGGCCGGCGCATCCCCTCCGGACGGCGCCCTCCGGACGGGATGCGCCGCCTGCCCGGCCGGGCGCCGCCGTCAGAGGTCGAGGTCGAGCAGGGCGTTGGCGACGACCTCGGTGAGGGCGGGGTGGATCCAGTACGGGGTGCCGGCCAGGGTGGGGACGTCGATGCCGAGGCTCATCGCGACGACCAGGGGCTGGATCAGGGTGGACGCCTGCGGGCCGAGGATGTGGGCGCCCAGCAGGCGGCCCGTCCCCGGGTCCGCGATCACCTTGCAGAAGCCGGCGGTGTCCTCCAGCGCCCATCCGTAGGCGACGTCCGCGTACCGGCGGGTGGCGGTCGTGTAGTCGAGGCCGGCGTCCCGGCACTCCTGCTCGGTCCGGCCCACCTGGGCGATCTGGGGGCGGGTGAAGACCGCGGCGGGGACGGCGTCGTGGCTGGTGGCGATCAGGTCGTCGGGGTGCAGCAGGTTGTGCGCGACCACCTGCGCCTCCCGGTTGGCGACGTGCTTGAGCGGCACGGGGGTGCACACGTCACCGAGGGCGAAGACGCCCGGCGCGGTGGTCCGCTGGTGGGCGTCCACCACCACGCGGCCGTCCTCCCGCAGGGCGATGCCGGCCCGGTCGGCGTCGATGGTGTCGCTGTTGGGGGTCCGGCCGACCGCCACCAGCAGGGCGTCGGCCTCGACCGCGGAGCCGTCGTCCAGGCGCAGCCGCAGCCGGCCCGGTTCCCCCTCCAGTCCGGTCAGCTCGACGCCGGTGCGCACGTCGAACGCGGAGCGGGCCAGTCGGGTGTAGGCGAGGGACACCGACTCGTCCTGCGGGGCGAGCAGGGTCTCCTGCTTCTCGATGACCGTGATCCGGCTGCCGGCCGCGTGGAAGACGTGCGCCAGCTCGGCGGCGATGTAGCCGCCGCCGAGGACGGCCAGGTGCCGCGGCGGCGTCGGGCGCCGCATGATCGTGTCGGAGGTCTCGTAGGGCAGCCCGCTGTCGCGTACCGGCGGCGGGACCACCGGGCGGCTGCCGACCGCCACCACGACCCGGTCCGCGGTGATGTGCACCTCTCTCCCGTCGCCCTCCACCACCAGCGTCCGTTCGCCGGTGAAGCGCGCCCGGCCGCGGTGGACGGTGACGAAGTCCGAGTCGCGCCGGCCCTGCTCCCCCTCCGCGGCCTGCCCGTCGAGGCGCCCGAAGACGCGGTCGCGTACCCGTGGCCACCGCAGGACGCCCGGTGCGGCGTCCACGTCGAAGCGGCCGGCCTCCCGCACGGTGTCCGCGACGTCGGCCGTGTGGGCGAGCATCTTGCTGGGGATGCAGCCCCGGTTCAGACAGGTCCCGCCGAACGGCCCCTCCTCGACGACGGCGACGTCGAGGCCGCCGAAGCGGTCGTCGATCACCGTGTTGCCGGAGCCCGCGCCCAGGACGACAAGATCGTGGTGTGGCATGTCCGGAGGCTACCCCCGCGCGCCGCCCCGACACCGGAGTGCGGAGGGGCCGCCCTTCGGGTCGCGGACGGGGCAGCCGCGCGCCGGCCGGACCGGGCGGGTGAATCCCGGACCGGATCGGGCCATGCGGGTCCGGTCACCGGGTAGGCGCTGGAGGCCGCGCGGACGCGCCGAACCGTCCCCGGCGACCTCACCGACCCCGACCGGCCCCCTGGGAGGACACCCGTGACACCCCCCGACAAGCACCCCGCGACCCGCCACCAGTCGCTGGCCGACCCCGTCGCCGCACGGGCGGGCTGGGACGCCGTGGACGTCCGGGCCGTGGACACCGCCCGGCTGCTCGCGGCCGACGCCGTGCAGCGCACCGGGAACGGCCACCCCGGGACGGCGATGAGCCTGGCGCCACTGGCCCACCTGCTGTTCCAGAACGTCCTGCGCCACGACCCCGGTGACGACCAGTGGCTGGGCCGCGACCGCTTCGTGCTGTCCTGCGGACACACCAGCCTCACCCTCTACGTCCAGCTGTACCTCACCGGCTACGGCCTGGAGCTCTCCGACCTGGAAGCCCTGCGGACCTGGGGTTCCGCCACCCCCGGCCACCCCGAGTACCGGCACACCCGGGGCGTGGAGATCACCACCGGCCCGCTCGGCCAGGGGCTGGGCGCGGCCGTCGGCATGGCGATGGCGGCCCGCCGGGAACGCGGCCTGCTCGACCCGGACGCCCCGGACGGCGAGAGCCCCTTCGACCACCACGTCTACGTCCTCGCCTCGGACGGCGACCTCATGGAGGGCGTCACCGCGGAGGCGAGCTCGCTGGCCGGCCACCAGCGGCTGGGCAACCTGACCATGGTGTACGACCAGAACCACATCTCGATCGAGGACGACACCGACGTCTCGTTCAGCGAGGACGTCGCCGCCCGCTACCGCGCCTACGGCTGGCACGTGCAGACCGTCGACTGGACCCGCACCGGCCGCTACGTCGAGGACGTCGACGCCGTCCTCGACGCGCTCCGGGCCGCCCGCGCGGAGACCACCCGGCCCTCGCTGCTGGTGCTGCGGACGGTCATCGGCTGGCCCGCCCCCAACCTCCAGAACTCCGGCAAGGCCCACGGCTCCGCGCTCGGCGACGAGGAGGTCGCCGCCACCAAGGAACTGCTCGGCTTCGACCCCGCGCGCAGCTTCACCGTCGAGGACGAGGTCCTCACCCGCACCCGCCGGGCACGCGAGCGCGGCCGTGAACTCCACGAGGCCTGGACCCCGCGCTACGAGCGCTGGCGCGGCGAGCACCCCGAGCGCGCGGCGCTGCTGGACCGGCTGACGGAGCGCCGGCTGCCGGACGGCTGGGCCGACCACCTGCCGGCCTTCCCCCCGGACCGGGAGGGGCTGGCCACCCGCGCCGCCTCGGGCCGGGTGCTCACCGCGCTCGCACCGGTGCTGCCCGAGCTGTGGGGCGGCTCGGCCGACCTCGCCGGGAGCAACAACACCACCATGGACGGCGAGCCGTCCTTCCTGCCCGAGGGCGTGGAGACCGCGGAGTGGAAGGGCGGCCCGTACGGCCGCACCCTGCACTTCGGGATCCGGGAGCACGCCATGGGGGCCATCCTCAACGGGATCGCCCTGCAGAGCCTGACCCGCCCCTACGGCGGCACCTTCCTGACCTTCAGCGACTACATGCGGCCCGCGGTGCGACTGGCCGCGCTGATGGAGCTCCCGACCGTCTACGTCTGGACGCACGACTCGATCGGCCTCGGCGAGGACGGCCCCACCCACCAGCCGGTGGAGCACCTCGCGGCGCTGCGCGCGATCCCCGGCCTCGACGTGGTGCGTCCCTGCGACGCCAACGAGACGGCCGCCTGCTGGCACGCGCTGCTGGAGCACCACGACCGGCCGACCGGCCTCGTCCTCACCCGGCAGAAGGTGCCCGTCCTCGACCGCGGGACCGGCGGGTGCGCACCGGCGGACGGCGCCGCCCGCGGCGGCTACGTGCTGCGCGACCCGGCCGACGGCGCCCCGCCCCGGGTCCTGCTGCTGGCCACCGGCTCCGAGGTGCACCTCGCGCTGGCGGCGCAGGAGCAGCTGGCCGGTGAGGGCGTGGCGAGCCGGGTGGTGTCGCTGCCGTGCCTGGAGTGGTTCGCCGCGCAGCCGCGCGAGTACCGCGACGACGTCCTGCCGCCCGCGGTGGCGGCGCGGGTGAGCGTGGAGGCGGGCGTGGCGCTCGGCTGGCGCGAGCTGGTCGGCCCGCACGGCCGGATCGTCAGCCTCGACCACTTCGGTGCCTCCGCCGACTACCGGCGCCTGTACAGCGAGTTCGGCCTCACCGCCGAGGCCGTGGCCGGGGCCGCGCGGGAGAGCCTCGCGGCGGCCGGCTGACGCCGGGTCCGCCCCGGTGCGCCCGCCCGTCGCGGGCGGCCGCACCGGGAGCGGGTGTCAGCCGGTCCACCGCCGGTGCCGGGCGCGCCAGGCCAGCGACGGCCCCGCTCCGGTGTCCGCGGCCGTGATCAGCAGGCCGCCGCACATCGACAGGTTCTTCAGGAAGTGGATGCGCTGCCGGGCGCGCTCCTCCTCGTCCTTGACCTCCCAGAACCGGTGGCCGGCCAGGGTGACCGGGACGAGGGTCGCCGCCAGCGCGAGCGCGGCGGGCCGGGTGAGACGGCCGGACGCCAGCAGCGCGCCGGCCACCACCTGGACCCCGGCGTTGAGCCGGATCGCCGTTTCGGGCCGGCGCGGAACGGCCGGGACGTGCTCGGCGAGCGGGTCGACCACCGGTTCGGCGGCGACCTCCAGCCGGGCGGGGTTCAGTAGGGCGTCGGCGCCTCCGTAGAGGAACATCGACGCCAGCATCGGTCGTGCACAGGCTCGCAGGATGGACATACCCGGCGTCTTTCCGGTCCACCGGCGGCCAATCCCCGTCGCGCGGGGCGTTCCCCCGACGGGCGGCACGGGGCTCGGCGGGTCCCCTCGGGCTCGTTCGGGTGGGCCGACCCGTCCGGGCGACAACAAACCGGCGAGGGCCGGTTGACCCGTCGGCAATCGGGCAGACGCACGGCGCGGGGGAAGAGCTCACAGAGCCCAAGGAGCGCGGCATGATCGTCCTCGGAATCATCCTTCTCGTCATCGGTCTCCTCACCGGCCTCGGCTTCCTGTGGACGATCGGAGCGGTCCTCGTCGTCGTGGGACTGATCCTGTGGATCCTGGGAGCGGTCGGGCACGCCGTCGGCGGGCGCAAGCACTACTGGTGAGGGAGGCCGTCGACCGACCGAGCACAGCGCCGTCCCGGGACCGCCGGAGGTGCCGGCCGCCTTCCCGGCCCCAGGGCCCTCACGGGCGGGCAGCCGAGCTGCCTGCCCGCCCCGTCCTCGCCACCGTCCGCCTCGCCGTTGCCCCCGAGGCAACCCGCCAGGACCGCGAACGGCGGGTGGGGCCGATCCGTTCCGGGCAGGGATGAGGGGAGTTCGCCCTCGACAGAACACGTACGGTAGCGTCCCCGACAGCATGTTCCGAGGCCCGGTCCCCGGGGTTCATACGGCTTCCGACCGTGTGGCACCCGGGGACCGGGCCTGATCCGCGGCCGGGTGCTCAATCAGGAAGGCGGCGTCCGATGGCTGGCGCGACGAGGTCCCAGACCGCACACACCGGCGGTGGCGACGGCACCGCGCAGGTCGACGAACCCGATCTCCGGCGGCTGCTCGGCGGCCTGACCGCCGTCCGCGACGGCGACTTCGGCACCCGGCTGCCGGACGACGCGGACGGGCTGCTCGGTGAGATCGCCACCGTCTTCAACGGCATGGTCGACCAGCTCTCCCGGTTCACCTCCGAGGTGACGCGGGTCGCCCGCGAGGTGGGCACCGAGGGCCGGCTCGGCGGGCAGGCGGAGGTCCCCGGAGTCTCCGGGACGTGGAAGGACCTCACCGACTCGGTCAACGCGATGGCGGGCAACCTCACGTCGCAGGTGCGGGACATCGCCCAGGTCGCCACCGCGGTCGCCAAGGGCGACCTCTCGCAGAAGATCGACGTGGCGGCGCGGGGCGAGATCCTGGAGCTGAAGAACACCGTCAACACCATGGTCGACCAACTGTCCTCCTTCGCCGCCGAGGTGACCAGGGTGGCCCGCGAGGTCGGCAGCGAGGGCCGGCTCGGCGGCCAGGCCCAGGTCCCCGGGGTCGCCGGCACCTGGCGCGACCTCACCGACTCGGTCAACTTCATGGCCGGCAACCTCACCGACCAGGTCCGCAACATCGCCCAGGTCACCACGGCGGTCGCCAAGGGCGACCTCTCGCAGAAGATCACCGTCGACGCCCGGGGCGAGATCCTGGAGCTGAAGAACACCGTCAACACCATGGTCGACCAACTGTCCGCGTTCGCGGGCGAGGTGACCAGGGTGGCCCGCGAGGTCGGCACCGAGGGCCGGCTCGGCGGCCAGGCCCAGGTCCCCGGAGTGGCCGGCACCTGGCGCGACCTCACCGACTCGGTCAACTTCATGGCCGGCAACCTGACGGCGCAGGTCCGCTCGATCGCCCAGGTGGCCACCGCCGTCGCCAAGGGCGACCTCTCGCAGAAGATCCGGGTCGACGCGCGCGGCGAGATCCTGGAACTCAAGGAGACCATCAACACGATGGTCGACCAGCTGAGTTCCTTCGCCGGGGAGGTGACCAGGGTCGCCCGCGAGGTCGGCACCGAGGGACGGCTCGGCGGCCAGGCCGACGTCCGGGACGTCTCGGGGACGTGGCGCGACCTGACCGAGTCGGTCAACGTGATGGCGGACAACCTGACGGCGCAGGTCCGCTCGATCGCCCAGGTGACGACGGCGGTCGCGCTGGGCGACCTCTCGCAGAAGATCCGGGTCGACGCGCGCGGCGAGATCCTGGAACTCAAGGAGACCATCAACACGATGGTCGACCAGCTGTCCGCGTTCGCCGACGAGGTGACCAGGGTGGCCCGCGAGGTCGGCACCGAGGGCAACCTGGGCGGCCAGGCGACCGTCCGGGGTGCGTCCGGCACCTGGAAGGACCTCACCGACAACGTCAACGTGATGGCCTCCAACCTGACCGGGCAGGTCCGCTCGATCGCCCAGGTGGCCACCGCCGTCGCCAAGGGCGACCTCTCGCAGAAGATCACCGTCGAGGCCAAGGGCGAGGTCGCCGCGCTGGCCGGCGTCATCAACACCATGGTCGACACCCTCTCGGCGTTCGCCGACGAGGTGACCCGGGTGGCCCGCGAGGTCGGCACCGAGGGCACCCTCGGCGGCCAGGCGCGGGTGCCCAACGTCGCCGGGACGTGGAAGGACCTCACCGACAACGTCAACTTCATGGCCCACAACCTCACCAGCCAGGTCCGCAACATCGCCCAGGTGACCACCGCCGTGGCCAACGGCGACCTCACCCGCAAGATCGACGTGGACGCCCGCGGCGAGATCCTGGAACTCAAGACCACCATCAACACCATGGTCGACCAGCTCTCGGCCTTCGCCGCCGAGGTCACCCGGGTGGCCCGCGAGGTCGGCAGCGAGGGACGGCTCGGCGGCCAGGCCGAGGTCGAGGGAGTCTCCGGCACCTGGAAGCGGCTCACCGAGAACGTCAACGAACTGGCCGGCAACCTGACCCGCCAGGTCCGGGCCATCGCCGAGGTGACCAGCGCCGTCGCCGAGGGCGACCTGACCCGCTCGATCACCGTGGACGCCTCCGGCGAGGTCGCCGACCTCAAGGACAACATCAACTTCATGGTGGAGTCCCTGCGCGAGACCACCCGGGCCAACGAGGAGCAGGACTGGCTGAAGTCCAACCTCGCCCGGATCTCCGGCCTGATGCAGGGCAGGCGCGACCTCCCCGTCGTCGCCGAACTCATCATGGACGAGCTCACCCCGCTCGTCTCGGCCCAGTACGGGGCGTTCTACCTCGCCGAGGAGACCGCCGCGACCGCCGAGGGCGCCTCCACCACCTTCCTCCAGCTGATCGGGTCCTACGCGTTCCCGCCGGGCGCGACCCCCACCCGCTTCCGGCTCGGCGAGTCCTTCGTCGGCCAGGCCGCCCGCAGCCGGCGCACCATCGCGGTCGACTCGCTGCCCGCCGGCTACGTCAGCATCTCCTCCGGCCTGGGCCGGGCCGAGGCCGCCTCGCTGATCGTGCTGCCGATCGTCGTCGAGGAGCAGGTGCTGGGCGTCATCGAACTCGCCTCCGTCCGCGCGTTCACCCCCGTCCACCGGGCCTTCCTGGAACAGCTGATGGAGACCATCGGCGTCAACGTCAACACCATCGTCGCCAA
Source organism: Kitasatospora sp. NPDC001603 (assembly GCF_040298365.1). NCBI lineage: Bacteria > Bacillati > Actinomycetota > Actinomycetes > Kitasatosporales > Streptomycetaceae > Kitasatospora > Kitasatospora sp. NPDC001603. Next base: position 113,190 of record NZ_JBEPAA010000002.1, on the reverse strand, counting down.
CGCCAGGACGGACGAGCTCCTCGGCGAGTCCCAGCGCCTCACCTCCGAACTGCAGGCCCGCTCCGAGGAGCTCCAGGCCCGCCAGGAGGAGTTGCAGTCCTCCAACGCGGAACTGGAGGAGAAGGCGGCACTGCTCGCCGCGCAGAACCGGGACATCGAGACGAAGAACCTGGAGATCGAGCAGGCCCGCCAGGAGCTGGAGGACCGCGCCCACCAGCTCTCGGTCGCCTCCACCTACAAGTCCGAGTTCCTCGCCAACATGAGCCACGAGCTGCGCACCCCGCTGAACAGCCTGCTGATCCTCGCCCAGCTGCTCGCCCAGAACCCGACCCGCAACCTGACCGCCAAGCAGGTCGAGTACGCCGGCATCATCCACTCCGCGGGCTCGGACCTGCTCCAGCTGATCAACGACATCCTCGACCTGTCGAAGGTCGAGGCCGGCAAGATGGACGTCGCCCCCGAGCGCCTTCCGCTGCGCAAGCTGCTGGACTACGTCGAGGTGACCTTCCGCCCGCTCACCACCCAGAAGAGCCTGACCTTCGAGGTCACCACCGCCCCCGACGTACCGGCCGAGCTGCTCACCGACGACTACCGGCTGCGCCAGGTGCTGCGCAACCTGCTCTCCAACGCGGTCAAGTTCACCCAGCGGGGCAGCGTCCGGCTGCGGATCGAGGTGGCGAACCCGGCCGACGTGCCGGAGATGGCCCGCCGCGACGACGGGCCGGTCATCGCCTTCCACGTGGTGGACACCGGCATCGGGATCGAACCCGACCACCTGGAGAGCGTCTTCGGCGCGTTCCAGCAGGCCGACGGGACGACCAGCCGCAAGTACGGGGGCACCGGGCTCGGCCTGTCGATCAGCCGGGAGATCGCCTTCCTGCTCGGCGGCGCCATCACCGCGCGCAGCACCCCCGGTCAGGGCAGCGTCTTCACGCTCTACCTGCCCGCCGCCCGGGCGGACTACGTCGAACTGAGCGGCCGGCAGCCCGAGTCCACCGCGGAGGCCGGGCCGGCCGACGCGGCGGCGCCCCACCAGGACGAGCCGGCCGGCCACCCGGCGCCGCCGCCGGCCGCCCAGCCCAAGCGGCTGCTGGTCATCGAGGAGCGCCCGCGCGGGCTGCTGTCCCTCGTCGCGGAGAGCGCCATCGCCGACCTGACCCGCCACGCGGACCTCGGCGACCCCCGCGAGGGCGTCGAGATCATCACCACCGTCGGCGCGCGGGAGGCCGCGGAGACGCTCGCGGCGATGCCGTGCCACTGCGTCGTCCTGGAACTGGACCTGCCGAACGGCGCGGCGCTGGACCTGCTGGAGGAGATGGCGGCGGACGCCGCGCTGCACAGCGTGCCCGTCCTGGCCCACAACAACCGCCGGCTCGGCGCCGGACAGGAACGGCTGCTCCAGGAACGCGCCGCCGCGCAGCCCCTGGAGCTGCTGTCCAGCCTCGACGAGCTGCGCGAGCGCATCGCCCTGCACCTCAGCGCCGAGCAGCCGGGCGACGTCCTGCCCCTGGTGCGCGCCGAGGACACCGCGACCCCGCTCGCCCAGCACGTCGACGGCTCGCTCGCCGGGCGGACGGTGCTCGTGGTCGACGACGACGACCGCAACCTGTACGCCCTCACCGGGATCCTGGAGCTGCACGGCATGCGGGTCCTCCAGGCCGAGAACGGCCGCGCCGCGATCGACACCCTCACCCGGACCGCGGGCATCGACCTGATCCTGATGGACGTGATGATGCCGGAGATGGACGGCTACGCCGCCACCACCGCCATCCGCGCGATGCCGGACCACTCCGACCTGCCGATCATCGCCGTCACCGCCAAGGCGATGATGGGCGACCGGGAGAAGAGCCTCGCGTCCGGAGCCAGCGACCACGTGACCAAGCCCGTCGACGCGCGCGACCTCATCGCCTGCATCGAGCGCTGGCTGCGCCCGTAGTCGCGATCCGCCCAGGCCGGCCGAGACCACACAATCCGAGGAGGGAACGATGCGCGACCGCGAGCCGCTTCGGGGCGCCGGAAGCCGACCGTACCTCGCCGTGCCGGACCAGGAGGACGGCCCGGAGTGGGAAGGCCGCCCCGAGTGGGAGGGCCGCCCCGAGCGGGAGGGCCGCTCCGACTGGGAGGGCCGCCCCGAGCGGGAGAGCAGCCCCGACCGGGAGAGCCGCCCCGACCGGGAGAGCCGCCCCGAGCGGGAGAGCCGCCCCGACTGGGAGAGCCGCTCCGACTGGGAGGCCGGCGGGCACTCCTGGCCCGTCACCCAGCGGAACGCGGCCACCCGGGCGCCCGCGACGGCGGCCGAGATAGGCGTCGTCGGCCACCTCATGTCCACCGTCGAGCGGCTGCGCGCCGAACTCGCCCTGGCCCGGTCCGAGGCCGATGGCCGGGCCCTGGTCGAGCTGGCGAAGGGCGTCCTGGTCGAGCGCCTCGGCTGCGGCCCCACCGACGCGTACCGGCAGCTCGAAGGGCTCGCGGGCCGGTCGAAGGTGTCCGTCCTGGAGCTGGCGGCCGACGTGGTCAACCAGGCCTCCCGGGACCGGATCGCCGACGTCGCGCGCGAGTTCGTGGCGGCCGCGGGCGAGCCGCCGGTCGGCCTGCGGCTGCGCAGCGCGGAGACGGGCATCCTCGGCGCCGACGATGTGCAGGCCGTCGCCGAGTCGGCCCTGGAGCACGCGCTGCGGCCGCTCGGGGCGCAGGCGGTGGCGATCTGGTCGGCCAATCCGGACCAGTCCCTGACGCTGGCGGGCAGCGCCGGCTTCGGCGCCCAGGAGGCGCCGCTGTGGCGGCACGTCCCCCCCGGCGTGCAGACCCCGGCCCGCCAGGCGCTCGTCGCGCGGGCCGCCACCGCGTACGAGTCACTGGCGGCGGCCGGCCTCCCGTCCATCGGGCAGCGCGAGCTGACCGGCGGCCGGCTGGCCGTGCCCGCCGGGGCGGGCGGCCGGATCACCGGCGTGCTGGAGATCTGCTGGCCGGGCGCGCTCCCGCCGCGGTCCCAGTCGCTCCAGCGGCAGTTCGAGACGCTCGCCGAACTCTGCGCGACCGCCCTGGAGTCCTGCCCGGCCGGTGACGCGGACGCCCAGGCACCGCGCACGGCCGAACTCCTGGAGCTGGTCCACGGCATGCCCCACCCCTGCCTGGTGCTGCAGCCGGTGTTCGGCGCCGCCGACCTGCCGACCGACTACCTGATCAAGCACATCAACCCCGGCTTCGTCGACTTCGCCGGCCGGCCCCGCAGCTGCATCGCCGGCGCCCGCCTGCTGGAGGCCTACCCGCTGGCCGCCGAGCCGGGCGGCCTCTTCGAGAAGATCGAGCACGTCCTGGCGACCGGCGAGTCGTTCCGCTCCCCCGCGATGAGCCTCTCCGCGCTGGTCGGCGGCGTACCGCTGACCACCGAGGCCGCCGTCGACATCAGCCGGCACGGCTCCCACGTGGTGGTCCTCTGGCGGACGCAGGACGCGACGGCCAAGGTCGCGAACCTCCTCCAGCACGCCCAGCGGCTCGGCCGGATCGGGGGCTTCGAGGAGAACCTGCGGACCGGCGAGATCGCCTGGAACGACACGCTCTTCGACCTCCACGGGCTGCCGCTCACCGCCGACCCCCTGTCGATCGAGAACCTGGCCGAACACGCCCACCCGGACGACGGACACACCATCGGCCGGTTCCTGCGCACCCTGCTGCACCACCGGCGGTCCGCCTCCACCGCCTTCCGGCTGAAACGGGCCGACGGGATCGCCCGCCACATCCGGGTGGTCGCCGAGCCCGTCATCGGCGCGGACGCCCGGATCATCGCCGTCCGCGGCGCCTACCAGGACGTCTCCGCCCAGCACTGGACCGAGGTCGCCCTCGCCGCCACCCGCGACCAACTCGCCCACACCGAGCAGCAGTCCGCCGAGCGCAACCGGCTCGCCCTGCAACTGCAGCACGCCATCATGCCGCCCAGCCGGGGCTCCCTGGACCTGCACGACCTGCGGGTCGCCGTCCGCTACCGCCCGGCGGAGAAGGACCACCTGGTCGGCGGCGACTGGTACGACGCCGTCGGACTGCCGACGGGCCAGGTCCTCCTGTGCGTCGGCGACGTCGCCGGCCACGGGATCGATGCCGCCACCGGCATGGTCGCCCTGCGCAACGCGCTGCGCGGCCTGGCCGCCACCGGCGCCGGCCCCGCCCAGCTCCTCGCCTGGCTGAACAGCGTGACGCACCACCTGACCGACAACGTGACCGCCACCGCCGTCTGCGCGCTCTACGAGCCGCGCACCCACGTGCTGCACTGGGCGAGGGCGGGCCACCTGCCGCCGCTCCTGCTGCGCGACGGCCAGGCCCGCAAACTGCCCGCGGTCGCCGGCATCCTGCTCGGCGCGATCGACCAGGCCGAGTACGAGGAGGGCGAGATCCAGCTGAAGACCGGCGACACCCTCATGCTGTACACCGACGGCCTGATCGAACGGCGGGACCGCTCGCTCCAGGACTCCCTCGACGACCTGCTCGCCGGCGCCGAGGCGCCGGAGCGCTCGGACGACCCGGCCGAGCTGGAGCGGCGGCTCGACCACCTGCTGCGGTACAGCAACGCGGACACCGACGACGACACCTGCCTGATCGGCATCAAGGTCCGCTGAGCGGCGGTCCGTGACGTAGGCCGACCGCGACACCGGCGGGCGGCCCCCGGCGGGCCCTCAGGCCGGGCGCCTTCAGGCCGGGCCACACAGCCGCCCGGCGGTGTCGCGCGGGTGCGGGTCCCGCTCGCCCGGCGGGTGGAAACAGGCGATCACCGTCTTCCCCTCCTGCTGGCGGCGGATCTCCCACTCGTCGGCGAGGGCGTCCACGATCGCCATCCCCCGCCCGTTGAGCGCGTCGGTGCCCGCGCTGCGCGGCTCCGGCACCGCGGTGCTCCCGTCGTGGACGGACACGTGCAGGCACCGGCCGTCCCACACCAGCACCAGCTCGGCGCTGCTGTGGGCATGGATGTGGGCGTTGGTCAGCAGCTCGGAGACGGTGAGCAGGACGGCGTCCACGGTCTCGGGCGCGTCCCGCGTCCACGCGAGCGAGCGCAGGTGGTTCCGAGTCCACCGCCGCCCCGCCCGGACACCGCCCGCGATGGGGAATGAGCGGGCCCATCCCGTGGCCCTCACCGACGCGTCGCCCATGGCCCGATCCTCCGTCCCTCTTCAGTCCGTATCCAGCGCCTGCCCCCAAAACCCGCCCCCACGCACCCGAGGGCCGGAGCCGATGCCGGGCGGTGATCCCGCCCGTCGTCGGTCGGCGCCGGCGCCCTCCTGCGCCGCGACGGGGCGCGGCGGGCGCCCGGCCGGACCGGCACGCCCGGCCGCCGACGGCGGACGCACGGCTTCCGGCCGCGGACAATGGCCATTGTCCGCGGCCGAACTGCGGTTCCGCCCGTTCCTGTTGTGGACAACCTGAGCTCTCGCGAAGGTGGAGAGCCCGGCGGGACACCTCGACCGGGAACGAGCCCCGGAGATCGCGCACGGCTCCGGCGGCATGAGTGGAGGAAGCATGATGCGAAAGACCCTCGGCCGCTTCGCCGTGGTCACCGCGGCGATGGCCCTCGGCCTGGGCAGCGTCGTCACGACGGCCACCGCCCGCCCCGCGACACCTGCCTGCGGGAGCGCCCTCAACACCATCGACGACATCGCCGCCCAGGCCCAGCAGGCCATCAGCTACCGGGACAAGGGCAACGCCGCCGTCGGCCTCACGGACGCCGCCCAGCTGTCCTACGCGGCTCCGTGCTTCACCGAGGAGCTGCAGGACCTCCTCCGGGGGGCCGCATCGCGGTTCAACGATGCGGCCGGCACCCTGTACTACGACAACTGGGACGACGCCTACGCCAGTGCGGCCGCCGGGCGGGGACTGATCTGGCAGGCCCAGGACGCGAACCACTGACTGCGCGCCATGGGAGCGGTAGCCGACGACCGACCTCCGCCAGGACGGGCCGGAGCCTGCCCGCTCGGCCGACCGCGGCACCCTGGTCACCGTGCTGATGGCCGTGGAGGACGAGGAGCTGACCGAGGCCTCCTGCGACATGCCGGCCGTCCTCGCGGCCCGCGGGCTGCGGATGCCCAGCGCGGACGAGTGGGAGCACGCCTGCGGGGCCGGCGCCACCACCCTCTTCCGCTGGGGCGACGACTGCCCGCTCGACCGCATCCCCCACGGAGAGCCGGACGGGCCGCAGAGCCGGCCGAACGCCTTCGGGCTGCGCATCGCCTACGACACCTACCGCACCGAGGTGAGCAGCGACACCGCGTCCGTCCACGGCGGGGACGGCGGCGAGTCGGTGTGCGGCGGGTACGGCTTCCTGCTGGGGTGGCTCCCGCTGGCCACGGCCGACCGGAACCCCTTCATGGCCGAGTTCGTCCACGGCCCGGACGGGGACGGTCTCTGCGAGGACTTCTCGGTCCGTCCCGTCCTCCCGCTCTGAGGGCCGGAGTGCCCGGGGTCCGGCGCCGAAGCTTCTTCGGCGCCGGACCCGACAGCGACCTCAGGCACGCACCTCAGGCACACACCTCAGGCACGGCAGCGCAGCATCACCAGCGGCGGCTTGGCCAGGAGGTCCGCCCAGAACTCCGCGCCGAACTCGCGGAGGCCGGCTTCGGACACCTGGATCGGCACCCACTCCAGGTCACGGAATCCGGCCGCCCGCAGGCACTCCTCGTAGACCTCGCGACGCGGAACGGTGCTGACGATGCTGATCGGCCGCGGGTCGAGGAGCGCCGTGACCCGCACCCGCGGACCGGTCCCGGCCTCCTCACCGGTCGGCTCGCAGTGGAACCCGTACCGCTCCAGGGACGGACAGTCGAACGCGTAGTCGGGCCGCTGGGCGAACACGAAGAACTCGCCGCCGGGCACCAGGTTCCGATGGATGTTGCGGCACATCCGCTCCAACTGCTCGACGGATTCGGCGTAGTTGAGACACTGCACGGCCAGCGCGAGGTCGAACCGCCGGTCCAGCGGCGCCAGCTCGGCGACGTCGCCGACCTCGTAGCGCACGTCCAGCGGCTCACGCCGTTCCATGTCCCGCGCGGCGGCGATCATCTCGACGGAGATGTCGACGCCGAACACCTCGGAGGCGCCGCGCCGCTTGAACTCCCTGCTGTAGAAGCCGGTGCCGCACGCCAGGTCGAGGACCGACCTGCCCTTCACGTCCCCGACCATGCCGAGGAAGCTCGGCACCTCCCCGTAACGCATCAGCGGCAGGGACTTGAAACCCTCGAACGCCTCGCCGATCCCGTCGTACTGCTGCACGCTCACGTGCCGCCCCCTTCTGTCCTTCGCCCGTGCTTCGTCCGGTACGCGGCCACTCCGGCTCGCCGGACGCGGCGGGTGGAGGCCCGCCGGGGCCGTGGCGACGAGTCTCCTCCGCGCGGTGCGACGGCCGTACTGGCGGATGACACAAAGAAGTCGGCCGGGTGACGCGCGGGCATCGGCGTCCCGACACGACGTCACACCTCGTTCAGGGGCGGCCGTTCGGGGCCGCCGCGCCCCGTAGCCGGCCCGGATCCGTTCGAGGTACCGGTCGGCGCTCCCGTGGGGGTGGTCCTGGGCGCCGTGGCGGCGCAGGTCGATCCGGCCGTCGGCGTGCAGGCGCAGCGTGGTGGTCGCCCGGCGGGGCGGCTCGGCCGGGTCGCGGCCGGCGCCGGTGAGGGAGGTGGTGCCGAGCACGGGCACGGTGTCGGGGAACATCGCGGTGGCGTCGGCCGCGCGGCGTTCGTACCCTCGGCGGCTGGGAGCAGCCGGCGACCCACTCTGGCGAGCCGGTCGGGCGCGAGGGGCCGGCCGAGGCGACCGGGGTTCCGCCCGGTCCGCATGGATTCACCCAACTCCGCCGCGGCACAGTCTCCTTCACCCGGCGGACGCGGGTACCTCCGGAGACCGAGGACCGGATCCTCAGGCAGGACGACGCGGGACGGCTCCCCGACCCCCGCCGCCCCGCCCGGACGGACCCCCGGCGGCCGCGGTACGACCGACGGAGTGCGACGGGGCACGCTGGGGGCGCGTGGAAGCAGTGGGCGGGCGGCGCTCTGGTCAGCCGTCCCGACGCGCCTGCACCCTGGTGCGGGAGACGGGCACCGGGCCGTCGGAGGAGGGGTCCATGGGAACGCGGGCGCACGAGTCGGACCGCCGCTGGGAGAGGGCCGTGGTCATCGGCGGCGGGTACGCCGGTCTCGTCACGGCGCGGGTGCTGACCGACTGCTTCCGCGAGGTCGTCCTCCTGGAGCGGGACGAGGTGGACGAGCACACCGGCGTCCACCCGCACGCCCCACAGGGCCACCACGCGCACGCCATGCTGGCCCGGGGCGCGGAGGTGCTGGAGACGCTCTTCCCGGGCCTGCGCGAGGAACTGCGCGAACTCGGCGCCCCGGTCTACGACTACGGGGAGCGGATGAGCTTCCTGCAGCCGGCCGGCTTCGCCCCGCGGCACCCGACGGGCGTGCTGATCCAGTCGTTCACCCGGGACGAGCTGGAACGCCGGCTGCGGCGCCGGGTGCTGGCCCTGCCCGGTGTGCGGCTGCTGGCCCCGGCACGCTGCGAGGGTCTGCTCGCGGAGCGTCCCGGGGCCGTGACCGGGGTGGTGTACCGGGTGGCCGGCGCCGAGGAGCCGGCCACCCTGGCGGCGGACCTGGTGGTCGACGCCTCGGGGCGCGCCGGCGGGCTGGACGGCCGGCTCGACGCCCTGGGCGTGCGGGTGCCCGCGCCGCGGGTGGTGAAGGCGAAGATCACCTACACCTCGATGGTCTTCGCCCGGCCGGAGCGGGACCGCCCGGACTTCGACGCCGCCTACCAGATGACCTTCGCGCCGGGCATCCCGCGCGGCGGCGTCATCCTGGCCGTCGAGCGGAACCGCTGGACGTGCTCGCTGTTCGGCTTCGACGACCAGGTGCCGCCGACCGACGACCAGGGGTACCTCGACTTCGCCCGGAGCCTGGCGAACCCCCTGCTGGCCGAGCTGATCGAGCGCCGCACCCGTCCGGAGCCGACCCGCCGGTACGTCAATCCCAACAACCAGTGGAGCCAGTACCACCGGGCCAGGGACTGGCCCGAGCGCCTGCTCGCCGTCGGCGACTCGGTCTGCGTGTTCAACCCGGTGTACGGGCAGGGGCTCACCGTGGCGGCGCTGGAGGCCCGGCTCCTGCAGCGGATGCTGGCCGCCCGCCGGGCCGGGGGCGAGGGACTGGACGGACTGGGCCGCCGGTTCCAGCGCCGGCTGGCCCGCGTGCTGCTGGTGCCCTGGACGCTGTCGAGCAACTCGGACCTGATGTGGAACCCGGACGAGCGGCCGCTGCCGGCCCGGGTGGCCCACTGGTACAACTCCCAGGTCTTCACGGTGTCGGTGCACGACCCGGAGGTGTGGTCCCGGTTCGTCCGGGTCGCCAACATGGTCGCGCCGCCCACCCTGCTCTTCCAGCCCTCCGTCCTGCGGAAGGTCGTCGGCGCGGCGCTGCGTCGCCGCCGTGCCGCGCCGCCGGCCCGCACCACGCCGACGCCCCGCACCGCCGGCCACCCGGTGCCCGGGCCGGCGACGGAAGCGCCGTCCTCGACCACGCCCTCGCGGTAGGGCTTCACCCCAGGGAGGGACGCATGACCGAGACCACGGATCGGAACAGCGGCGTGGAAGGGGGCGTCGGGGTCACCGCGCTGCTGGTCGCCGCCGCACGGGCGATCGAGACCCACCGCCGGGACAGCCTGGCCCAGGACGCCTTCGCGGAGCACTTCGTGCGCGCCGCCCCGGCCTCCGCGGGCTGGCCGGTCCGGGGGCGGGAGGCCCCGGGCGGGGACGCGAACCCGCTCTGGGGGCGGTTCGCCCGCTACTTCGGTCTGCGAACGAGGGTCCTCGATGACTTCCTGCTCCGCTCGGTCCGCGCCGACGCCCGCCAAGTGGTGCTGCTCGGAGCCGGGTTGGACGCACGGGCGTTCCGGCTGGACTGGCCGCCCGGCTGCGTGGTCTTCGAGATCGACCGGCCCGGGGTGCTGGCATTCAAGCACCGGGTCCTCGACGGGCTGTCCGCCGTCCCGAGGGCGGCGCGCGTCCCCGTCCCGGCCGATCTGCGCGCCGACTGGGTCGGGGCGCTGACCGGCGCGGGCTTCGACCCGGCCGTCCCGAGCGTCTGGCTGGCCGAGGGGCTGCTGTTCTACCTGCCCAGCGCCGTCGAGTCGCACCTCGTCGGCGCGGTGGACCGGTTGAGCACCGGCGGCAGCGCCCTGGCGTACGAGGCCAAGCTCGAACCGGACCTGCTGCGGTACCGCGACAGCCCGCTCTACACCGCGACGAGGGAGCAGATCGGGATCGACCTGCTCACCCTGTTCAACCTCGAACCCCGGCCCGACTCGGCGGGCGCCCTGGCGGACCGGGGCTGGACCACCTCCGTCAGCACCCCCTTCGAGTTCACCCACCGGCACGGCCGCGGCCCGCTGCCCGAGCAGAACGACGCGCTGGCGGGCAACCGCTGGGTGTTCGCGCACAAGCCCCGGCGCTGACCTGCCCGCCGGGCCGGGCCGCCGGGCCGGTGCTCGGACCGGAGCACCGGGCGCACCGCGCCCGGACCCCGGCCCGACGGCGGGTCACGCGCCCGGGCTCGGCTCCCGCTCCTCGTCGACCGGCGCGAGCGGCCGGAGCCGGCGCAGCGCCGCGGCGACCGTACCGCCGGGCGTGACGTCGACGGTCTCGACCCACACCGCGGTGTCCGCCGGGAGGACGGCTCCGGTGGCGGCCACCCGCTCGCGCACCCGTGCGCAGAAGGCGTCCGGATCGCCGTCGGCGGCGGCGTACTCGCGCGACAGTCCGGCCGTGGAGCAGCCCGCCGTCGCGGGGGCCGGCAGGATGTCCGCACCGTTGGAGCAGCGGAGCGTGACCACGGGCGAGGGGCGGTAGGCGTCCGCGAACATGGGCAGGTTCGAGAAGGGGTAGACCCGGTCGTCCAGGGCGAACGAGAGCACCGCGCACGCCGCGAACGCCACCGGGCCCGTCCAGTCCGGGGTGAGGCCCGGCCCCGCACCGGCCGGCAGCGGCAGGGCGACCAGCCCCGCCAGCACGGCGTTCTCCCGGAAGTCGACCGCGAGCAGCCACCGCGAGCCCAGGTGGAAGAGCACCAGGCCCAGACCGATCGCCGCGCGCGGCCAGAACCCGGCGAGCATCAGCGGGGTGCCGGCCTCCAGCAGCAGCGTCGCCCACAGGAGCGGCACGCCCGCGCCCGGCCGGCGGACCAGGAGGCGGACCGGGCCGGCGTCCCGGACGCGCTCGCCGTCCCCGGTCCGGAACCGGTCGAACAGGGTGAGGTAGAAGGGGAAGAGCCGGCGGTCCGGCCAGCGCAGCCCGCGCTTGCGCACCTTGGAGACGGCCGAGACGAAGTAGTGGGCCGCCACCGCCCCCCACAGTCCTCCGGCCATCGACGCGGTCATCCGGTGCGGACCGGCGCCGGGAGCGGCGGCGAGCCCGGCACCCGCCATGGCGAGCAGCGCCATCCCGGTCAGGTGGAGGTGGTGGTGCACCTTGAAGTGGCGGGTGCCGTCGTCGTCCTCGGTGACGTACCCGGCGAACTCCTGCGACAGGTGGACGGTGGTGACCGGCACGAAGACCGCGGCCATGGCCACCGTCGCCGTCACCGGGAGGAGACCGGCCGTGAACGCGCACCCGGCGAGCACCAGCACGGCGGCGAGGGCGGTCCGGACCGCGGGCCCGACGAGGCGGTCGCCCACCCGCGCGCCGAGCGTGCCCGGCCGCCAGGTCGCACCGACTCCCAGCCCGCGCAGCGGCTCCTGGGCGGCCGACAGGACGACGACGGTGAGCAGGGCCCGGAAGAGCACGTCCTGCCACGGGCCCGGGGCGCCCTCGGGGAGGGACCAGGAGACAGCTGCGGACCACACTCGGCACTCCCCCGGGGTGGGTGACCACTCGTCCGTCCAGGATCGGGCCTGCGGAGGGATCCGGACAGCCTTCCGCGAGATGTCCCGAATAGAGGGCTCATCACACCAAGGCCGGTCAGCGTCCGTTCCCGGCACCCGCTGAACGGCTGCCGCGCCCGAGCGGGCCCCGTGCACCGGGCGCGCCGGGCACCGGCGACCCCCCGGGTCGGCGGGGCGGCGACCGCCGCCGGTGCGTCGCGGGCGGGAGCGGGCCGCGCCCCTGGCATGCTGCTGAGCGCGGCTTTCGGCCGGCCCCACCCGACCGGTGAGCCGGCCGGTGGGCCTCCCGGTGGGCAGCGGCAGCGGGCGCCCTGGGCCCAGGAGCCCGGAACGGCGGAGCGGGAACGGAAGGGGTGCGCGCATGGACCCGGTGACGAAGGCGCTCAACGAACTGCACCGGCGGATCAGCGGGTTGACGGACGGCGAAGTCGCCTCCTACATCCCGAAGCTCGCCCAGGCCGACCCCGACGACTTCGGGATCGCCCTCACCAGCATGGGCGGCCGCCGCTACCAAGCGGGCAAGGCCGACACCGAGTTCACCATCCAGTCGGTCTCCAAGCCCTTCGTCTACGCACTGGCCCTCACCGACCTCGGGCCCGACGAGATGCTCCGACGGGTCGGCGCCGAGCCCAGCGGCGAGGCCTTCAACGCCATCAGCCTGGAGCCGGTCACCGGGCGCCCGGCCAACCCGATGGTCAACGCCGGCGCGATCGCCACCACCGCCCTGGTCGCGGCGGCCGACCCCGAGGCGCGGTCCGCCCGGATCCTGGACTGCCTGTCCGCCTTCGCCGGCCGCCGACTGGGCTACGACGAGGAGGTGTACGCCTCCGAGGCCGCCAGCGGCGACCGCAACCGCGCGCTGGCCTACCTGATGCGCTCGGCCGGCTCGTTGACCGACGACCCGTACGCCGTGACGGCCACCTACTTCCGCCAGTGCTCCGTCCTGGTCACCGCGGCCGACCTCGCGGTGATGGCCGCGACCCTGGCCAACGGCGGCCGCAACCCGGTCACCGGCGAGCGGGTCGTGGAGCGGAGCGTGGCGGTGCGGACCCTGGCGGTCATGGCCACCTGCGGGATGTACGACGGCGCCGGGGAGTGGCTGCTGAACGTCGGGCTGCCGGCCAAGAGCGGGGTCGCCGGCGGGCTGATCGCGGCCAGCCCGGGCCGGTTCGGGGTCGCGGTCTACAGCCCGCCGCTGGACCGGGAGGGCAACTCCGTGCGGGGCGTGGCCGCGCTCACCGCGATGTCCGAGCGGCTCACCCTCCACCTCATGCACGCACCGGTGCACCTGACGGCCACCGTCACCGACACCGGGCACGGGGCGCGCTCCTCCCGCACCCGCAGCCCGGAGCAGACCGCGCTGCTCAACCGCAGCCGGCAGCGCATCATCGCCGTCGGCGCCCAGGGCGAGCTGGAGTTCACCGAGACCGAGCAGCTGCTGGGCGCCGTCGAGGGGGCCGTCCCCGCGACACCCGGCTGGCTGGTGCTGGACCTGATGGCCGTCACCGGCATCCGCCCCGGCTCCGCCGCGATGCTCGCCGCCGGTCTGGCGGACATCGCTCAGCGGGGCCACCGGATCGTCGTCGCCGCCCAGGAGCCGTTCCTGGCCGCGGCCGACGGGCACCCCGACTGGCAGGCCTTCACCAGCCGCGACGACGCGGTGGCCTGGTGCGAGGACCGGCTCCTGGCCGGCGAAGCGCCCCTCGCCCCGTCCGCCCCGAGCTGACCTCGTCGGGGCGTGCTGCCGGGCTGCCCGGTGCGACCAGAACGCACGGAGCCCGGTCGCCGCCGACTGCGATCGGGGCGACCGGGCTCCATCGGGCCCGCCGGGCGGACCGGCCCGCGGTCAGGACTCCTTGACCACCACGGTCTTGGCCGCCTTGTCGTGGAAGCACTGCTGGAGCGGCTTGTCCCAGAGCAGCGACAACACGTTCACCAGCGAGAACACCGAGCCGACACAGTAGACCGCCTGGGGCAGGCCGTAGACCGCGCTGCGGGTCCACAGCTCGTTGTCGCTCGGGCGGCCGCCGTGCGTCGCCGAGACCACCCGCAGCTTCATCGCCTTCTTGCCGACGGTCTGCTGGCCCTGGCTGAGCATCATCGCCGCCTCGTAGGCGAAGACGACCAGCGCGCCGATGACGGCGGCCAGGATCGAACCCGCCACGGTCGTGAAGGCCAGCTGGAGCACGATCAACGGGATCAGCAGCACGCCCAGGTCGATCAGACGGGCCAGGAAGCGGTCGGCCGGGGTGGCCAGGGTCCGGCTCCCGGGCGGCGGCGGTCCGTACGGACCCGCCGGGCCGACCCACGGCGGGAGCTGGCCGCCGCCCTGCGGGTAGCCCTGCGCGGGCGGCGGGTAGCCGGGAGCGCCCTGGGCGTAGCCGGGCGGCGGGTAGGCGGCACCGGGCTGCGGGTCGTAGGGGCCCTGCGGGGCCCCGTAGCCCGGCTGCGCCGGCGGCGGCTGCTTGCCGTACGGGTTCTCGTCCGACGGGTAGCCGTAGCCGGGGGGTGGGTTCGTCATCGTCCTGCTCGTTTCGTCGCGGCTTGTCCCTCGGGTCTAGTGGCTCCGACGATCGTTTAGGAAGACCCTGGGGCCAACCGTTACGTGAATACCCCGGACCTGCCCCCTCGTCACCCGCCCCCGGCACCCTCGTTCGCGGCCGGACACGTCCACCGGTACCGGACTCCGGGCGATGGGGAGTTCGGCGTCTCGCCACCCCCCGGCTACGCGGAGTGGTGCCCGGCGGCCTCCGCGCCGGCCGGGTGACGGGGTGGGCGCAGGTCCTGGGCGAGCAGGGCCGCGCCCAGTGCCGCGGCCCGGCGGCCGAGGGCGGAGGCGACGATGCGGGGTGGGTCCGGGGAGGTCAGGCGCCCGGACAGGGCTTTCCGGAGCGGGTCGAGGTAGGTCCGCCCGGCGAGGGACAGGGGGCCGCCGATGACGATCCGTTCGGGGGAGGTGTCGCCGACCGCGGCGGCCAGGACCTCGGCGAGGCCTTCGACGGCCTCCTGCCAGATGGCGGCGGCCGTCCCGTCGCCCGCCGCGGCCCGGGCCTGGACGTCTCTGGCGGTCACGCGCGCCTCGCCGGTGGCGAGGCGGTAGCGGCGGGCGATCGCGGCGGCCGAGGCGATCGTCTCCAGGCAGCCGTTGCCGCCGCAGGGGCAGGGTTCGCCGCCCGGGCGGACCACGACGTGGCCGAGTTCGCCGTCGCCGCCCGGCGCGTGCCCGTCGAGCACCATCGAGGCGGCGATGCCGGTACCGACCGGGACGTAGAGGAAGGAACGGCACGAGCGGCCGGCGCCGAGCCGGGCCTCGGCCAGGCCACCGGCGCGGACGTCGTGGCCGAAGGCCACCGGGACGTCGAGTTCCTCGGCCAGCCAGCACCGGACGGGAATCCCGCGCCAGCCCAGGTGGGCGGCGAAGACGGCGGTGCCGGTCGCCTCACCGACCAGGCCGGGCACCGCGATGCCGGCCGCCGACGGCGCGTGGTGCCGGGCGAGGTCGGCGGCGTACTCCAGGACGGTCTCCAGGACGGCGTCCGGTCCGCGGTCGGCGCGGGTCGGCCGCCGGCCGCTGTGCACGAGCGAGCCGTCCGGCGCGATCGCGACGGCCCGGATCTGTGCGACGCCGACCTCCAGCCCGATCACCACGGCGCTCGGGACCTCGGCGTGGGGGGCGACGGGGTTCTCCGCAGCCGTGATCTCCACCTGCTCCCCGTGATCGAATATGATAACTGTCTAGCTAATCCAATCACAGAGATGCACGATCTCTGGCGGTTCGGTCACTGCGCCCGCGATAGGCTTCACCTGCCGACACGACATGTAAGGGAGAGACCATGGGGACGCACGAGAGGTGGACGCGTCTGCTGGAGATCCTGGGCGACCGGGGTCGGCTGGAGGTCGGCGAGGCCGTCGAGCTGCTGAGCGTCTCCGCGGCTACCGTGCGTCGTGACATGGACGAGCTCGCGAACCAGCAGTTGCTGGTGCGCACCCGCGGCGGCGCGGTGCTGAGCGGTGTCGCGTACGACCTGCCGCTGCGGTACAAGACCGCCCGGCAGGCGAACGAGAAGCTCAGGATCGCCAAGGCCGCGGCCGCGCTCATCCCGCCGGGGGCGGTGGTCGGCCTCAACGGCGGCACCACCACGTCGGAGGTCGCCCGGGAGCTCGCGACCCGGCCCGACTTCGCCGAACACAGCAACGGAACCGCGCTGACCGTCGTCACCAACGCGATCAACATCGCCAACGAGCTGGCCGTGCGCCCGTACGTGAAGACGGTGGTCACCGGCGGAGTGGCCCGCCCGAACTCCTACGAGCTGACCGGGCCGCTGGCCACCATGGTGCTCCAGGGTCTCGCCCTCGACTACGCCATCCTCGGCGTCAACGCCGTGGACGCCAAGAACGGCGCCGCCACCCACGACGAGGGCGAGGCCAGCGCCAACCGCGCCATGGCCGAGCGGGCGGACAAGGTGATCATCGTCGCGGACGCCACCAAGATCGGCCGCCGCGCCTTCGCGCAGGTCTGCGCGGTCAACGAGTTCACGGTGCTGATCACCGACAAGGACGCCCCGGAGGAGATCGTCGAGCAGCTGATCGCCCAGGGCGTGGACGTGCACTCGGTCTGACCGCCCCCGGCACGCGCGACGTTCGAAGGGGCCCGGCAGCCGCCGGGCCCCTTCGCGCGCGACCGCCTCAGGACTTCGCGCGGAGCGTCGGCAGATGGCCCGCCCCGGCGACCCAGACGCCCTTCTGCATCACGGCGACGACGTCGTGGGCGGCGTCCAGCACCACCAGGTCGGCCCGCTTGCCGGTCTCCAGCGAGCCAACGGAGTCGCCCAGCCCCAGCAGTCGGGCGGGCACCGCGGAGAGCGACCGCGAGGCCTGCTCGGGAGTGAACCCGTCGACCGTCACCGCCCGCTTGAACGCCCGGTCGAGGGTCAGCGTGGAGCCGGCGATGGAACTGCCGTCGGCGAGTTCCGCGACGCCGGCACGGACCCGGATGTCCAGCGGACCCAGCCGGTAGGCGCCGTCGCCCATGCCCGCGGCGCTCATCGCGTCGGTGACCAGCGCGATCCGCCCGGCACCGACCGCGCGGTGGACGAGGCCGACCACCGCGGGGTGCACGTGCACGCCGTCGTTGATGAGCTCGACGGTGACCCGGTCGTCCTCCAGCAGCGCGCCGACCGGCCCGGGGTCCCGGTGGCCGAGGGCGGGCATGCCGTTGAAGAGGTGGGTGGCCACGGTGGCCCCGGCGTCGATGGCGGCGCGGACCGTGCGGTAGTCCGCGGCCGAGTGGCCGACCGCCGCGACGACCCCCGCGTCCACCAGGGTCCGGACGGCGTCGAGCCCCCCGGGCAGCTCCGGCGCGAGGGTGACCATGCGGGCGTGGCCCTTGGCGGCGTCCACCAGCCGGCGCAGCGGTTCGGGGGCGGGGTCTCGCAGCAGGGCGGGCGCGTGGGCGCCGCACCGGCCGCGGGCGATGAACGGACCCTCGAAGTGGACCCCGGCCAGTACGCCGTCCTGGGCGAGTTCGGCGAGTACGGCGGCCTGGCGGCAGAGCTCGTCCAGCTCGGCGGTGACGGTGCTGGCGACGGTGGTGGTGGTCCCGTGCAGGCGGTGGAACCGCGCGGCGGCCATCACCTCCCCGCCGTCGGCGGAGGTGTACGAGGCGCCGCCGCCGCCGTGGACGTGCAGGTCGACGAAACCGGGCACGACCAGGTGGCCGGTCAGATCCACGTCACCGGGTTCGGGAGTGCCCCCGAACCCGGTGATCAGGGCTCCTTCGACCGTGAGGCGTCCGCCGTCGACGGTGCCGGTGGCGGTCACCAGGCGAGCCCCGGACAGGGAGGTACGGGTGGCGGTCATGCGGCGCCCGTCGGGCCGTGGGCAGCGTTCGCGTGGTCCATGGAGCCTCTCTTGCGGCGGTCGTGCGGCGAGGAGCAGGGCGGCCCCGGGAGGGCGCTGGACGCGGCAGATCTGCACTCTTGTGCAGCACTCGCGGGCTCTGCGATCAGATCTCATCATTGTGGATGAGCCGAAAGTTGCACGCAAGGGCTCCCGGGGGCCGGGACGGGCGGACCGCCGACGAGGCGCGCAGTCATCGGCGGTCCGCCCGGAGGCGTCACGGGTGTTCCTGACCGGGATCGTGAGCGTGCTGCTGCTGGTCGCCGCCGCGGCGACGGCGAGGGCGCTGCGGGCGCGCAGCGTCCGGCGGTCAGGGCCGGCAGGATCCGCACCGGGGCGGCTCCGTCCGCGGCGCGGGGACGAACAGGCCGAACACCGTGTCGGCGACCACCCCGAAGCCGCCTCCCCCCAGGGCCTTCCGGTCGCCGCCGGGCGCCCGCGGACCGACGGCGGGGTCCAGCAGGGCGGGGGCGGGCCCTTCGACGAGCGGCGACGGATGGACGTCGGTCACGGCCGGCCGCCCTCGCCCGTGCGGACGCCGGAGGACCGGGCCGCTCCCCCGGGCTCGCTCCACTCCGCGAGCTGGACGTCGATGCCGTTGGGGTCGAGCACCCCGAACGTCCACGCGCCCCACGGCTGCAGGGTCAGCGGCGCGGTCACCTTCACCCCTGCCGCGACCAGGCGGGCCGCCTCCTCCGCGATGCCGGTGACGGTGAACGACACGTAGCCGTCGAGCGGGGGGTTCGGTGCCACCGCGAAGTCCGACAGGACCAGGGTGATGTCGGTGGCGGCGTCGTCCCGTTCGAGCTGGACGAAGCCGTCCGTGCGCAGGACTTCACGGAATCCGAGGTGCTCGGTGAAGAAACGGCTGGAGGCGGCCGGGTCACCGACCACCAGCGCCACGGTGGTGGACGTGATGTTCATGCCGTCCAGCCTGATCGCCGTGCCGGGAGCGAACAACGGCGATTCTCGCAACGATCGTTAACCCCCGGCTTCACGATCCGGTCGGGCCGAGCGGCCCCGCCGCGGAAGGCGTGAGGCGGACGGCGTGACGCGGACCCCAGAAAGCGTCCCGCCCTTCGCCGAGTACGTCGCCCGGTTCCCGGCGCCCCGAGGCGCTCCGGGCGTCCGGCGGACCACCCGCCCGACCGGTCCGCCGGGCGGGCCCTAGAAGGCGAACACGCCGAGGTCGCGGACGGTGGCGGCGAGGGCGCGGATGGCGTCGTCCTCCGCCTCCGTGCGCCACACGAGGGCGAAGGAGAGCGGGGCGAGGTCGGTGATCGGCAGCCAGCGGACGTCGGGCATGCCCCAGTACCGGGTGACGTGGCTCGGGAAGGGCTGGACGATGTCGCCCATGGCGACCAGGTCGATCAGTTCGGAGGAGTGCGTCACCTGGTACGCGCGCTCGATCGGGCGGCCCTTGGGGGTGGTGAAGGGCAGGTACCCCTCCTCCCAGTAGTCCAGTCCGATCCGGCCGCTGCCCTGCGGGAAGTCGGCGAGGTTCTCGAGCCGGACCGACGACCGGCCGCCGAGCGGGTGGTCCGCCGCCACGGCGAGGATGCGCGGATCGGTGAACAGGGTGGGGCCGACGGTCAGATCGGGCTCCTCGACGGGGAGCCAGGCGACGAAGACGTCGCATTCGCCGTCGCGCAGCTTGCCGAACGGGTCGTCCAGGACCGACAGCCGGACCTGCAGCTCCCACTGGGGGTGGCGCTTGCGGAACGTCTTCCAGTACACGTGCAGGTCGCCGACGTTGAACGGCATCATCAGGACCCGCAGCCGCCCGCTCACCCCCTGGGCGGCCATCCGCGCGCGCTCCAGCGAGTCCTGGAGGCCCTGGTAGCACGGCCGCAGGTCGTCCCGCAGCTGCCGGCCGACCTCGGTCAGCCGCACCGTCCGGCTGGTGCGCTCGAACAGCATCGCGCCGACGCTGCGCTCCTGCTTCCTGATGGCCTGGCTGACCCGGGCCGGGGAGATGTGCAGCCGCTCGGCGGTCCGGCCGAAGTGCAGTTCCTCGGCCAGCGCCAGAAAGATCTCGATGTCCCGCAGCTCCACCAGCGTCCCCCGATGTTCCCCGTGCCGATCTTCCGATCGCCGCGAAGTCTACGGCGCCCGCCCCCTGGCCGGTATGACGGGCGGCCGCCGCCGAGGGGCCTCGGACCGACGGTTCCGGGAGCGGGCGGACGCGCCGTCGAGGCCCCTCCCGGCGACGACGACGCGGGGCCGCTTGGCGTGATTGATTGTGATTCTTCGGGTCGATTTCCGAGCATGGGCGCGCAGTGCAGCTGACTCGTCACGGGGTGTATCGCGATGACACGTCAAGGGTCGATAGTGGGTGTCGCATTGACAACGGTCTGGCAACGGGGCTGGACCGGCTCGAACGGCTGATGAACACTGAGCCATCAGAAGACGCCACAAGATGATTCATTGCTGCTAGATTTGCGCATATTCGCGCAGCAAGTCGCAGTCTCTCCGTCGGTCGAGCAGGTCTGACGACGGTCCTCCCAGCAGCCCGGATGCGACGTTCCGTGGCTCGAAGAACACGTCCGGCACCCGGCATCGCCCCCGGGGCCAGAGGAGGTCTCCCATGAAGAACCGCGCGCTCACGCTCCTGTCCGCCTGTACGGTCGGCGCGCTCGCCCTCACCGCCTGCGGCAGCAGCGGCGGCGACAGCGCGTCAGCGGACGGCACGGTCACCCTCAAGCTGGTGGCGGCCGACTACGGGGACAAGGCGAGCAACAGCTCCAAGGCCTACTGGGACGACGTCGCCCAGCGCTTCCAGGCCGCCAACCCCAAGATCAAGGTCGATGTCCAGGTCGTGAACTGGAACGACATCGACAAGCAGGTCAAGACGATGATCCAGAGCGGCAACGAGCCCGACATCCTGCAGACCGGCGGGTACGCCGACAAGGTCACGGACGACCTGCTCTACAAGGCCGACGACGTCATCTCGATGGCCACCAAGGCCAACCTCATCTCCACCTTCGCCTCGGCCGGCGAGGTCAACGGCGTCCAGTACGGCATACCGTTCGTCTCCTCGGCCCGCGCGTTCTTCTACAACAAGGCCCTGTTCACCCAGGCCGGCATCACCGAGGCCCCCAAGAGCTGGGACGACGTCAAGAAGGACGCCGAGCTGATCAAGGCCAAGGTCCCCGGCGTCACCCCGTACGCGCTCCCCCTCGGCCCGGAGGAGGCCCAGGGCGAGAGCGCGATGTGGGAGTTCGGCAACGGCGGTGCCATCACCGACGATTCGGGCAACTACACGCTCGACAGCGCGGCCAACGTCGACACCTTCAAGTGGCTGAAGACCAACCTGGTCGACCCCGGCCTGACCTACGCCAACCCGGCCACCACCGACCGCAAGACCGCCTTCGCGGACTTCGCCGCGGGCAAGGCCGCCATGCTCAACGGCCACCCGTCCCTGATCCAGATGGCCGCCGACGGCAAGGTCGACTACGGCGTCGCACCGATCCCCGGCAAGGACGGCGCGCTCAAGTCCACCCTCGGCGTGGCCGACTGGACGATGGCCTTCAAGAAGAACGGCCACAAGGAGCAGATCAAGCAGTTCCTGGACTTCGCGTACTCCAAGGAGAACACGCTGAAGTTCGACGAGCTCTACAACCTCATGCCCGTCACCCAGGACACCCTGACCGAGATGACGGCCAGCGGCAGGCACAAGGACCTGGAGCCGTTCTTCGCGCTGCTCCCGCAGGCCAAGTTCTACCCGCTCGGCAAGACCAGCTGGGACACCGTCTCCGCCGAGATGAAGAAGACCATCGGCACCGCCGTCAAGGAGGACCCGGCCAAGGTGCTGGGCGACCTGCAGAAGAAGGCCGAAGCCGCGGCCGCCGACACCAAGTAGGCGCCCCGGCCCCCCGACCGCGGGGGCGGCGGACCGCCCTGACTCAGCGCCGCCGCCCCCCGCACCACCACCGTCCCGCTCCGTGCGGCACCCAGGCCGCACGCGCACGGAAGGCGCCTCCGGTGTCCCTCAACCCCTCCCGCACCAAGGCGGCCGGGCCGGCCCCCGGCCCGAAGCCCTCCCGCCGACGCGGCCTCGACCGCCTCGGCCCGCTCCCCTGGATCGGCCCCGCCGTCCTGCTGATCATCGCCGTCGTCCTGTGGCCCGTCTACGAGATGGTCCACACCTCGTTCCAGCGGATCAGCACCAGCGGCTTCGTCCGCGGCTCGGCCGGCTTCGACAAGTACCGCAAGCTCTTCGACGAGACCGACCTCGGACACGTCCTGACCGCCACCGTCGTCTGGACCGTGGTCGTCGTCAGCATCACCATGGTCGCCTCACTGGCCCTCGCCCAGTTGTTCAACCAGCAGTTCCCCGGCCGCCGCCTCACCCGCTGGGCGCTGATCGCGCCCTGGGCGGCGTCCGTCCTGATGACCGCCATCGGCTTCAAGTGGATGCTCAACCAGACCGCCGGCGTCCTCAACACCGCGATGGTCGACCTCGGGATCATCGACGGCCCCAAGGACTGGCTCGGCGACCCGTCCACCGCCTGGCCGTGGATGATGTTCGTGGCGGTCTTCGTCTCGCTCCCCTTCACCACCTACACCCTGCTCGCCGGTCTGCAGACCGTGCCCGCGGAGCTCTACGAGGCGGCGGAGGTCGACGGCGCCGGCACCTGGCGCACCTACCGCCTGATCACCCTGCCGCTGCTGCGCCCGGCCTTCCTCGTCGGTGTCGTCATCAACCTGATCAACGTCTTCAACTCCTTCCCCATCATCTGGGGCATGACGCAGGGCGGGCCGAGCAGCGACACCGCCACCACCACGGTCTTCATGTACCAGCTGAAGAACACCGACATCGGCGAGAGCGCGGCCATGTCCGTCGTCAACTTCGCCCTGGTCGTCGTCATGGTGCTGCTCTTCCTCAAGGTCAGCCGCTGGAACGAGGAGGAGAACCGATGACCCAGCAGACCCTCACCGAGCCCCGTACCGCGCAGCGCCGGCGCCGGCCCGCCGCCCCGGCCGCGCCGCCGGCCGCACGGCGCCTGCGCCCCCGGACCGTGGTCGTCGCGGCCACCGCCTGGCTGCTGGCCGCCGTCTTCCTGCTGCCCTACGCGCAGATGGTGATCACCGCGCTGCGCCCCGCCGACGAGCTGCGCGACAACACCTACCTCCCGGAGCACTTCGCCTGGTCCAACTTCGTCGACGTCTGGCGGGAGTCCAACCTCGGCTCGAACCTGCGCGTCACCCTGCTGGTGGCCGGCGGGTCCACCGTGCTGGTCCTGCTGGTGGCGCTGCCCGCCGCCTACTACACGGCCCGGATGACCTTCCGCGGACGCAAGCTCTTCCTGCTGCTCGTGCTGGTCACCCAGATGTTCCAGCCGACGTCGCTCCTGGTGGGCCTCTACCGCGAGTTCTACCAGCTGGACATGCTCAACTCGGTCTGGACGCTGATCCTCTGCAACGCCGCCTTCAACCTGGCGTTCGCGATCTGGATCCTCAGCGCCTACATCGGCTCCATCCCGGTGGCGCTGGAGGAGGCGGCCATGATCGACGGTCTGAGCCGGTTCAAGGCGCTCCTGCGCGTCACGCTCCCGCTCGCGCTGCCCGGGGTCGTCACCGCCGTGATCTTCACCTTCATCGCGGCCTGGAACGAGTTCGTGATGGGCCTGACCCTGTCCACCGTGCCCGACAGCCAGCCGCTCACCGTCGGCATCAACAGCTTCGTCGGCAACTACACCGTGCAGTGGAACTTCCTGTTCGCCGGGTCGATCGTCGCCATCCTCCCGGTCGTGGTGCTCTTCGCCTTCATCGAGCGCCAGGTCGTCTCCGGACTGACCGCCGGATCCGTGAAGTAGCCCGCCGGCCCGCACCCGCCGACCGTCGAGGACCGGCGGTCGGCAGGCCGCTGTGACCACCCCCCGAGCACCAGGGAGCCCACCGTGCCCGAGAGCAGTACGAGAGCCCGTCACCCCATCGCATCGGAGGCGCGCGATGGCTGAGCACGCCCGGCCCGACGAGTGCGTCATCGCCCTGGACGTGGGCGGCACCGGGATGAAGGGGGCGCTGGTCGACCGGCGGTCGGGCGTCCTGCTCACCGAGCGGCGCCGCACGCCCCGGGCGGCCGGGCCCGAGGCCGTCGTCGACGCCGTCACGGCGGCCCTGCGGTCCCTCGCCGGCCAGGCCGCGGACCTCGGCCTCACCGTCCGCCGGGCCGGGGTGGTCGTCCCCGGCATCGTCGACGCCGAGCGGGCCGTGGCCGTCTACGCCGCCAACCTCGGCTGGCGCGACCTGCCGCTGGCCGCCCTGCTCGAAGAACGCACCGGACTGCCGGTCACGCTGGGCCACGACGTACGGGCCGGCGGCCTGGCGGAGGTCCGGCTGGGCGCCGCGCGGGGCGCCCGGGACGCGCTGTTCGTCGCGATCGGCACCGGTATCTCGGCCGCGATCGTCCACGACGGCCGGCTGCTGACCGCCGGCGGCTACGCGGGCGAGCTCGGCCACCTCGTCGTCGAACCGGACGGCCGGCCGTGCCCCTGCGGCGCCCGGGGCTGCCTGGAGACCATCGCCTCCGCGGCGGGCATCGCCGCGGCCTACAGCGCCCGCACCGGCCGGCCCGTCCACGGCGCCGCCGAGGTCGCCGCCCTGCTCGCCGAGGGGGACGAGGCCGCCCTGGCCGTCTGGCAGCGCGCCGTCCACGGGCTGGCGACCGCGCTCACCACCGCCGTGACGCTGCTCGCCCCCGAGGTCGTCGTCCTCGGCGGCGGGCTCGCCGAGTCGGCCGGCCTGCTGCTGGACCCGCTGCGGGCCGGCCTCGACCGGAGACTGACGTTCCACCGGCGCCCCCGCCTGGTGGCCGCCGCGCTGGGCGACGAGGCGGGCTGCCTCGGCGCCGGGCTGCACGCCTGGGACACGGTGGACCGGCTGGGAACAGCGCTGGGCGCTCCCGGCCGTCACTGACCGGGCCGCCGTACCGGCACCCCTCCGGCCCCTCCGGCCCCCGTCGGCCCCCCGCACCGCCCCCGCCCGCACCGCTCGTCCGGCAGGACCCGGCGCGGCCCCGCGGGGGTCCGCGGGCGCGCGCCCGGATCCTAGGGGAATCTGCGATCAATACTGTCGCAAACTCTCACTCTTGACTCATGGGCGATCACGCCCTCCGAGACGGCGAACGGCGTCGTTCGGCGATCGCTCCCCGCTCCACGCCCGGGTGATCGCCCCAGCTCACGCGCCATTCCCCGAGGTTGATCCGTCGGACGGTCGGTCGAGGCCGATCGCGAGGGAACTTCTGCATGCGCACTTCAAAGTCGGCATCGGGCCGCACCACCCTGGTATCACATGCTTGAAGATGCTTAAATGTGCATCATCTAGCTCAGCTTTCATCAGATGATCTTGAGAGGGGTCAGCAATGACGCACGTAGAGGCAGAGATCGCCGACCAGCCGCAGTGCTGGGCGCGCGCGGCGGCCCTGGCCGCGGCCGGCCACCCCGCCCTGCCCGGAGCAGGCGAGCGGGTCGCCGTCGTCGGGTGCGGGACGTCGTACTTCATGGGCCAGGCCTACGCCGCCCTGCGCGAGTCGGGCGGCCAGGGCGTGACCGACGCGTTCGCCGCGTCCGAGTTCCCGACCGGCCGCTCCTACGACCGCGTGATCGCACTCACCCGCTCCGGCACCACGACCGAGGTACTGGAACTGCTCGACGGCCTGCGCGGAAAGGTCCGGACCAGTGCGATCACGGCGGATCCGAACACGCCCGTCATGTCGGCCGCGGACGACGTCGTCGTCCTGGACTTCGCCGACGAGCGGTCCGTCGTGCAGACGCGCTTCGCCACCACCGCGCTGACGTTCCTGCGCGCGCACCTGGGCCTGCACACCGAGGCGGTGGAGGAGGACGCCCGCCGCGCCCTGGCGGAGCCCCTGCCGGCCGGCCTGGTCGAGTGCGGCCAGTTCACCTTCCTGGGGCGCGGCTGGACGGTCGGCCTGGCCAACGAGGCCGCGCTGAAGATGCGCGAGGCGGCCCTCGCCTGGACCGAGTCGTACCCGGCCATGGAGTACCGCCACGGCCCGATCAGCATCGCCGCGCCGTCCACCGCCACCTGGATGCTCGGCGACGCCCCGGTCGGCCTCGCCGAGCAGGTCGACTCGACCGGTGCCCACTGGATCGAGGGCCGGCTCGACCCGCTGGCCGAGCTGGTCCGCGTGCACCGCCTCGCCGTCGCCGTCGCGGCGGCCAGGGGCCTCGACCCCGACCAGCCGCGCAACCTGACGCGCTCCGTGATCCTCGCCGACGCGTGACCCCCACCGTCCAGCTCCCCGCGGCCGGGCGTACCGCAGCGGCAGGGAGGCAGCCGTCGTGATCGTGACCGTCACGCCCAACCCGGCGCTCGACATCACCTACACCCTCGCCGCGCTGCGGCCGCACGAGAGCCACCGCGTGGAGACCGTCCACGAGCAGGCCGGCGGCAAGGGCGTCAACGTGGCCCGGGTGCTGCACGCCCTGGGGCGGCGGACCACGGCGGTCCTGCCGCTCGGCGGGGCCGCGGGGAGCGCCGTCAAGGCCGACCTCGACCGGTCGGGGATCGTCCATCTGGCGATCCCGCTCACCGGCGCGGCGACCCGGCGGACGATCGCCGTCGTGCACGACGGGGACGCCACGATGCTCAACGAACCCGGGCCGGAGCTGTCCGCGCTCCAGTGGACCGCGCTCCGCGCGGGGGTGGCGAGCCTGGTGCCGGCCGCCCGGGCCCTGGTGCTGTCCGGCAGCCTGCCCCGGGGCGTTCCGCCCGGCGGCTACGCCGCGTTGGTGCGGCTCGCCCGCGACCGGGGTGTCCCGGTGATCCTCGACGCCGCCGGCCCGGCGCTCACCGAAGCCCTCGACGCCCGGCCGACGATCATCAAACCGAACGGCGCCGAACTGCGGGAGGCCACCGGGACGGACGATCCGCCGACGGCCGCCCGGGCGCTCGTGCGGGCGGGCGCCGGAACGGTCGTCGCCTCCCTCGGGCCGGACGGCCTGCTGGCCGTCGACCCGGCCGGGGCCTGGCGGGCCTTCCTCCCGACGGACGCCGGCATCAGCGGCAACCCCACCGGAGCCGGGGACTCCGTGGTGGCCGCCCTCGCCGTCGGCCTCGCCGAGCACACCCCGCTGCCGGTCGCGCTGACCCGGGCCGTCGCGCTGTCGGCCGCCACCGTCCAGGCCCGCTACGCCGGCATGTTCGACCGCGACGGCTACCGGCGTCTGGTCCCCCAGGTCCAGGTCGTCCCGGCCTGACCACCCACCCTCACCCCGAGAAGGGTCCGCCATGCCTCTCAGCACCACGGGCGAACTGGTCGCCGAAGCCGCCGCCCGGCGCGGCGCCGTCGCCGCGTTCAACGTCATCACCCTGGAACACATCGAGGCCGTCGTCGCCGCCGCCGAGGCCACCGGGGAGCCGGTCATCCTCCAGGTGAGCGAGAACGCCGTGAAGTTCCACGGCGGCCGCCCGCACCCGATAGCCGCGGCCGCCGTCAGCGCCGCGCGCCGCAGCGGCGCCCGGGTGGCACTCCACCTCGACCACGTGAAGAGCGAGGCGCTGCTCCGCGAGGCCGCGGACTGCGGATTCAGCTCCGCCATGTTCGACGCCGCGCACCTGTCCTACGGGGAGAACGTCGCCGCCACCCGCCGGGCCGCCGACTGGGCCCACGCCAACGGCCTCTGGCTGGAGGCCGAACTCGGCGAGGTGGGCGGCAAGGACGGCACCGGGCCGCTGAGCGCCCACGCCCCCGGGGCCCGCACCGATCCCGACGAGGCCCGGCGCTTCGTGGCCGAGACCGGCATCGACGCGCTCGCCGTCGCCGTCGGCAGCTCGCACGCCATGACCACCCGCGACGCGACGATCGACCACACCCTGCTCGCCGCGCTGCACCACGCCCTGGACCTCCCCCTGGTCCTGCACGGCTCCTCCGGCGTCAGCGACCCGGAACTCCAGCGCGCGATCCGGGTCGGCATCAGCAAGGTCAACATCGGCACCGCCCTGAGCATCGCCATGACCGGCGCGATCCGGTCCCACCTGCGCGGCGACCCCAACGGCGTGGACCCGCGGCACTACCTCGCGGCCGGCCGCGAGGCCGTCACCGACACCACCGCCCAGCTCCTGACGACCGTCGGCGCGGCGGACCGGGGCGGCGTCCCGGTCTCCAGCGGCTGACGGGCGGCGGCCGGCCCGGCCCGCCGGTCCCGCGGGCCCGGGCCGGCGGAACCGCGCGGAATGGCGCACCGGACAGGGCCGCGCCGGCCGGGCAGGCCGTCGCGGCCCCTCGGCGTGCTTCCCCGCACCGGCCTCCTCAGGCGCCCGCGTCCACCCGGCGCTCCGGCGCGCTCGTCGGGTCGAGGAAGATGCCCTCCAGGGTCAGATACGCCCCGCCCTGAGCCGCGTTGGAGAGCCCGAGGGTGGAGGCGGCCACCACGACGCGCTCGGCGGTGGGCCTGATCCGGCGCTCGTCGAGCACCCGCTGCACGGCGTCGACCAGATAGCGGCCGAAGACCGCGAAGTACCCGCCGAGGACGATCCTCGGCGGGTTCAGCACGTCCACCAGGATGCCCAGCCCGAGGGCCAGGTCGTCCGCGATCAGGGCCAGCGCAGCCAGCGTCCGCGGCTCGCCCCGGTCGGCCCGCGCCAGCAGCTCGTCCAGGCGCTGCGCGAGGTCGACCGACCGGTCGTGCACCCGGTCGGTGCGGTCGGCGGCCGCGTCCAGGAAGGCCTGCAGGCCCACCGCGGTCTCCCAGCAGCCCGTCCGGCCGCAGGCGCAGGGGCGCTCCCGGCGGTCGACGTGCATGTGCCCGATCTCGGAGCCGCGCAGCAGCTTGCCGCCGGAGAGGCTGGCGCCGCCGACGCCGATCCCGCCGGTGACGTAGACCAGTTCGCGGACGTCGTCGGCGGCCGCGCGGAGGTACTCGGCCAGTGCCCCGGACTCGGCGTCGTTCGCGAGCAGGACGGGCGGGGCGGCCGGGCCGAGCCGCGCGCGCAGTTCGGCGGCGGCCGGCACGTCGCGCCAGCCGAAGTTGGTGGCCACCAGGACGGTGCCCGACCCAGCGTCGACCTCGCCCTGGGTGACCAGGGTGACGCCCGCCGCGCTCATCCCCCGGGCGCCGATCTCGCGCAGACAGGCGCGGACCATCCCCGCGACCTCGTGCAGCGTCTCCTGCGGGCTCAGCTCCGGCAGGTCGATCCCGCGCCGCCGCTCGTGGACGACGGTGCCGCTCAGATCCACCGCCAGCACGGTGATGTGATCGACGCCCAGCTCGGCGCCGACCCCGCAGACCCAGCGCCCGTCGAGCGTGACCATGCGGTGCGGGCGGCCCACCGCGCCCGCCCGGTCCAGCTCGCCCTCGCGGGCCAGGCCGCGCTGGATCAGCTCGGTGACCAGCACCGAGACGGTGGCCTTCGGCAGCCCGGCGACGGCGGCGATCCGGGTGCGCGACTGCTCGCCGCTCTCCCTCAGCAGGCGCAGCACCAGGCCCAGGTTGTTGCGGCGCATGGACCCCTTGTCGGCGGCGTCGGGGTAGCCCGCCATGATGCCGGCGGCCCCGGTGGTGCCACTGCCCCGTGCTTCCTGCACTGTCTCTCCTGTTCCCGAGGGTGCCGACGGCGCCCATGGTAGTTGTCGCGGCGATCGGAATAACGGCCTTGCCGGCGCTGGACCTTGACAATACCCACCTTAGTTCAGACACTAGCCGAACTAACAAGCCCGAGGGTGCGGCCTTCCCCCCAGGCCCCCTCCACCGCTTGTCCCCTGGAGAGGAATCACACGATGGGCAGAACCTCGACCACCACCCGGGTCCTCGGCACCGCCACCGTGGCGGTGCTGGCCCTGACCGCCACCGCCTGCGGCAGCGGCTCCGAGAGCACGGCCGGCGGCTCGTCCGGCAGCTTCGCCTACTGGTCGATGTGGCGGGCCGACGAGGCCCAGGCCAAGGTGATCAAGGCGGCGATCGACCAGTTCCAGACCGACACCGGCATCAAGGTCGACATCACCTGGGCCGGACGCGACGTCAAGAAGAAGATCGGCCCGGCGATCGCCACCAACCAGGCCCCCGACCTGTGGGACCAGGGCGCCGACGGCGTCTACGGGGCGACCGCCCAGGCCGGCCAGGCGCTCGACCTGTCCGACGTCCTCGGCATGGAGGTGCCCGGCGAGGGCAGGAAGGTGTCCGACGTCGTCCCCGCGAAGTACCTGGACGCCCTGCCCAAGGACCCGGACGGCAGGAACCACTACGTGATCCCGTACGAGATCTCCTCGGGCGCCCTCTTCTACAACACGGCCGACCCCGACATCGCCGCCGCCATGCCGAGCCCGCCGGCCAGCTGGGCCGACTTCCTCAAGGTCTGCGACGCGCTCAAGGCCAGGGGCCGGGCCTGTCTGGCCACCGACGGCGAACTCGCCTGGGAGAACGGCCTGATCCTGGACTACCTGCTGTCCGCCGGCGGGGTCGGCTTCAGCGCGCTGAGCTCCGACCCGTCCGGCGCGGGCTGGGACGCCCCGGCCGTGCTCACCGCCGCCAGGCAGACCGAGCAACTGGTGAAGGGCGGCCACCTGATCAGCGGCTACGACGCCACCAAGTTCCCCGCCCAGGAGACCAACTGGGCCGCCGGCAAGGCCGCGTTCTACCCGGACGGCAGCTGGGTCACCGACGAGGTGGCCAAGCAGCTCCCCGCGGACTGGAAGATGGGCGCGATGCTGCCGCCCGGCGCCGTCAACGCGGACTCGATGATGTTCGGCTTCGCGATACCGAAGAAGGCCAAGCACTCCGCCGCGGCCAAGAGGTTCATCGCCTACTTCCTGCAGAAGAAGACCCTCGCCGGGATCTCCACCGAGGCCGGGAACATCACGCCGCGCTCCGACATCCCCGCCCCGGCCGCGCTCACCGACATCCAGAAGGCGCTGGACGCCGCGCCCGTCCGCCTCACCTACGACGGCGTGGCCGGCGACTACCCCACCAAGGTCTTCAACCAGAACTTCCTCGACCTCTGGCACGGCAAGACCTCCGCCGAGCAGTTCGTCGCGAAGATGAAGTCCGACCAGGCCTCCTTCTGGAAGAGCCAGGGCTGAGGCGACGATGGCCACCGCACTCCAGGACCCGCCCGCCGTGCGCGGCGGCGGGCGCGCGCAGCCGGTGAACGCCGGCACCTCACCGCTGGAACGCCAGCACCGGCGCGTCTTCTGGCCGTTCGTCGGCCCCGCGCTGCTCGTCTACGGCGTGCTGTTCCTGGTCCCGATCGGCTACGCCGCCTGGACCAGCCTCTACAAGTGGGACGGCATGGGCGCCAAGCACTGGCGCGGCCTGCGGAACTACCGGATCCTCTTCGAGGACGCGGCGTTCCGGACCTCCCTGGTCAACACACTGGAGATCCTCTTCGTCGGCGGCGCGATCACCTTCGCGATCAGCCTGGCGCTCACCCTGGTCCTGCGCGAGATGCGGGCCCGGCTGTTCGCCCGCTCGGTGCTCTTCTTCCCGTGCCTGGTGAACGCGATGGTGTTCGGCATCGCGGCCGGCTTCCTGTTCTCCCCCGACGGCCCGGTCAACACCGTGCTGCACTGGCTCGGCACCGCGACCCCGCCCAAGTGGCTCGCCACCGACAACCTCTTCCCGATGATCGTCGCCACCCTGGTCTGGACGGCCACCGGCTACTACACCGCGATCATCATGGCGGCGGTCGACCAGATCCCCGAATACCTCTACGAGGCAGCCGAGTTGGACGGCGCCAACGCCTTCCGCCGGTTCCGGCACATCACCCTGCCGCTCGCCTGGGACGTGATCTCGGTCTGCGCCGTGCTCTGGACGGTCAGCTCGGTGAAGATCTTCGAACTGATCCTGATGTACGGCGGCAGCAACTCCAGCCAGCCCCCGGTCGACACCTGGAACACCGCGATGTACGTCTACGCCGAGGCGTTCCCGCAGACCTCGGCGCCGCAGCTCGGCATGGCCACCGCCGCCGCCCTGGTCAGCCTGGTGATGGTCGGGGTGATCACGCTGGCGCTGCGCCGGCTGATGCGCCGCGCCGCCGTCGAATACTGACCCCCTCAGAAAGGCAACTCCCGTGCGTACCAAGCACAGAGCCGCGGGGCCTGCGATGCGGATCGCCAGAGGCGTGGTGTGGGTCGTCGTCGCCGTCGACCTGCTGCTCATCCTGTGGGTCTTCCTGACCTCGCTGCGCGGCAGCACCGACATCTTCGCCCACCCCTTCGGCCTGCCCACCGACCCGCACCCGGACAACTACGGGCGCGCACTGGACGACGGCGGCTTCGGCCGGGCCGCGCTCAACAGCGTGCTCGTCGCCGCGCTCTCCTCGGTGGCGGCCGTCGCCCTGGCCGCACCCGCCGCCTACATGCTGGCGCGGCGCCGCACCCGCACCTCCTCGGCGCTGACCATGACCTTCGCCATGGGACTCGGCGTCCCCGGGCAGGTCCTGGTCGTGCCGCTCTTCATCGGCCTGGCCCAGGTGAACCTGACGGACAGCCTGCTCGGCCTCGGCCTGGTCTACGTGGGCCTGGCGATGCCGTTCACCGTCTACCTGCTGACCGGCTTCTTCAGCGGGGTCCCGGCCGTCCTGGAGGAGGCCGCCACCCTCGACGGGGCCGGGCCGCTGCGGACCTTCCTCCAGGTGATCGTCCCGGTCGCCCGGGGCGGACTCATCACCGCCTTCCTGCTCCAGGTCATCGGGGCCTGGAACGAGACCCTCTTCGCCCTGGTGCTCAACCACGGCGAGGACAAGATCACGCTGCCGGTCGCGCTGGCGAACTTCGTCGCCACCGAGCAGCTCAACGGAATGGACTGGGGGACCATGTTCGCCGGCGTCTGCCTCATCCTCGCACCGATGCTCGCCCTCTTCTCCTGGCTGGGCACCCGGATCATCCAGGGCATGACGGTGGGGATCGGCAAATGACCTCCACCCTGCGCACCGGCCTGCTGCGGATCGAGGGCGCGGCCGACCCGGCCGCCGGCTGCCTCCCGATCCTGCGCGGACTGCCCGCCCGCACCGCCGACGACGCCGGGGCCACCGACCCCGAGATGCGCCGCAACCTCGGCTACGGCCGCCCGCACACCCTGCTGCCCTACACCCGGCAGGACCGCTACGACCGCTCCCGCACCACGCGTGAACTGCCCACCGTCGTCCTGGAGAACGAGCACCTCACCGCCACCTTCCTGCCCGGCTACGGCGGCCGGCTCTGGTCCCTGGTGCACCGCCCCTCCGGTCGCGAACTGCTGCACCGCAACCCCGTCCTGCAGCCCGCCAACCTCGCCCTGCGGGACGCCTGGATCGCCGGCGGGGTGGAGTGGAACCTCGGCACCACCGGGCACTGGCCGCTCACCTGCGAGCCGCTGCACGCCGTCCGGACCACCACCGCGGACGGCACGCCGGTGCTGCGGATGTACGAGTTCGAACGGCTGCGGCGGCTGGTGCTGCAGATCGACGCCTGGCTGCCGGCCGGCTCGCCGGTGCTGTACGTCCACGTCTCCGTCCAGAACCCGAACGACGCCGAGGTCCCGGTCTACTGGTGGTCCAACATCGCCGTCCCCGAGACCGGGCGAACCAGGGTGGTCGGCCCCGCCGACCACGCCTTCCACTTCGACTACACCGCCGACCTTCGGCACGTCCCGTTCCCCGACTACGACGGGGCCGACCGCAGCTACCCCGGCCGGCTGCCCCGCGCGGCGGACTACTTCCTGGACATCCCGGACGCCGAGCGCCGGTGGATCACCGCCCTGGACGGCACCGGCGCCGGCCTGGTGCAGGCCTCGACCGACCGTCTGCGCGGCCGCAAGCTCTTCCACTGGGGCACCGCCACCGGCGGCGCGCACTGGCAGGAGTGGCTCTCCGGTCCCGACGCGCCCTACCTGGAGATCCAGGCCGGCCTGGCCAGGACCCAGCTGGAGCACCTGCCGATGCCGGCCGGCGAGAGCTGGTCCTGGGTCGAGGCCTACGGGCTGCTGGAGGTCGACCCGGCCGCCGCGCACGGCGACTGGGGGACGGCCCGCGCGGCCGCCGCGGCCGCACTGGCCGCCCTCGTCCCGCCCGGCCGCCTGGAGGACGCGCTGTCCCGGGTGGCGGAGTTCGGCGAACCGACGGAACTGCTCGGCGAGGGGTCCGGCTGGGGAGCGCTGGAGATCGCGGCCGGCGCACTGCCCGCCTCGGCCGCCCGGCCGTTCGGTGACGCGCGGGCCGAACAGCGGCCGTGGGCCGAGCTGCTGGCCACCGGCCGGCTGCCGCTCTGCGACCCGCCGGCCGCCCCGGTCACCGGAGGCCACTGGCGCGAACGGCTGGAGGCCGCCGAGCCGGACTGGCACGTGCTCCACCAGCTCGCTCTCGTGTACCTGTCCGAGGGCGAGGACGACGCCGCCCGCACCGCCTGGAAGCGCTCCGTCGCCGAACGGCCGACCCCGTGGGCGCTGCGCGCCCTGGCGTTCCTCACCGACTCCCCCGAGGAGTCGGCCGACCTGCTGGCCCACGCGTTCCGGCTGCGCCCGGACCTCCTGGAGCTCACCGTCGAGTTCCTCGACGCCCTGGCCGCGGCCGGCCGCCACCGGCAGGCCCTGGCCGTCGTCGAGGGCCTGACCGGGAGCGCCCGCCGGCACGGCCGGATCCGCCTCGCCGAGGCGAGGGCGGCGCACGCCCTGGGCGACCAGGACCGGGTGCGCCGGCTGCTCGCCGAGGGCATCCAGGTCGACAACATGCGCGAGGGCGAGGACTCGCTGGACACCCTCTGGCTCGCCGTCCACCCCGGGACGCCGGTCCCGCCGGTCTACGACTTCCGGATGTCGCAGACCTGACCCCCCGACCTCCGCCCCGCCCCGGCGGGGCGGAGCCGCGGCGGCCCTCCCTCCGTGGCCGCCGCGGCCGCGGACCGACCCCGGGTCCGCGCACCGCAGTACGCCCCCACCCCCGAAGGAGTGCTCGTGCCATCCCTTCCCAGAACCCTCGTGGCCACCCTCACGGCCGCCACCCTCACCCTGGCCGGCGGCGCCCTCGCGGCCCCACCCGCGTCGGCGGCCCCCGCCGTCACCGGCTACACCGTCAGCGTCGGCTCCACCGGCCGCTACCCCACCCCGACCGACACCACGGCGGCCCCGTACACCGACAAGGACGGCACCTTCTACTTCCAGCAGTCCGCGGCGCTGTACGGTGCCACCGACCCGCGTGAGTGGGAGTTCTTCACCGGCGCGGACTTCGACTCCGCCACCAGGTCCGCCGCGATCAGCGACGCGGTGAACCCCGCCAACCCGCAGGACGCGAACAACAACACGACCTGGCGCTGCAACAACAGCCCCACCGGCCGGGAGTCGAGCTTCGCGCCGAGCGGCTCCGGCTACGCCCAGAAGAACTACTGCGACCTCACCGGGGTCTGGGTCGACCCGGACACCGGCGACTGGTACGGCCTGGTGCACAACGAGTTCACCCCTCAGCCGTTCGGGGACGGCCTGCACTTCGACGCGATCGACTACACGGTCTCGACCGACCAGGGCCGGACGTGGACCATCAGGAACCACGTCATCACCTCGCCGTACAGCACCGTACGCGGTGACACCGCCGCCTTCCCGAACCAGACCTACGACTACGGCGACGGTGACCCGCGGCTCTTCGTGGACACCGCCTCCGGCTACTTCTACGTCTACTACGGCTCGCGGATCGTCGACAAGGGCGGCAGCTGGAAGGCGTTCTACGAACACGTCGCCCGGGCGCCGATGTCCGCCAAGATGGCGCCCGACTCCTGGCAGAAGTGGTACGACGGCGCGTGGTCGCAGCCCGGCGTCGGCGGCCGGGAGAGCAACATGGTCCCGGTCGACGCGGCCAGCAGCACGGGGTACACCCCCGTCGCCAAGGAGTACGACCCGGCGAACACCGGCACCGCGGCCCAGCAGATCGCCGCCGGGAAGATGCCGCCGACCTCGCCGCTCTTCGTCATGGACATCACCTACAACGCCTACCTCGGCCTGTACATCGGTGAGCCCCAGGCGGTCAACCAGGACGGCACCTCGCCGCAGTACCTCTACGCGACCGACGACCTCGCGACCCAGAAGTGGTTCCCGATCGGCGACACCGGCAGCTACCACACCGCCTCGTGGTACCGCTGGTTCGTCGACAGCGCGAACCGGACGAACTCGACGATCGTCGGCAAGAACTTCCGCGCCTACTGCGCGTTCGGCTGCTCGGCGGGCGCCTCCGGCGAGTACGTCAACCTCGGCATCACCTCCTCGTCCCCCGCGCCCGCGCCCGTCGACCCGGCCAAGACCTACCGGATCGCCAACGGAACCGGCCGGGTGCTCGCCCAGGTCTCCGGCAGCCAGGCGACCACCTCGACGGCCGCCGCCGGCGGATCGGGCCTGGAGTCGTGGAGCTTCGCCCCCACCGGCGACGGCGCCTACCGGGTCGTCAACTCCGCCACCGGCGGCCTGCTGGACGTCGGCTCCACCGGCAAGGCCGGCCGCGCCTGGGGGACGGCGCCGACCGTCACCGCGGCCGGACCGGGCGGGCCCGCCGTCGGCCAGCAGTGGTTCGTCATCCCCGGCAGGACCGCCGCGGGCGCGTCGACCGGCGCCTTCCGGCTGGTCAACCGCTACAGCGGGCTGGTGCTCGGCATGACCTCCGCCGCCGGCGCGCTGACCGGCACCACGCCCACCCGCAGCTGGACCGACACCACCGGCAACCCCGTCGGCGGCGGCGCCACCGCGGCCGACCAGGTGCTGACCCTGACCGCCACCGGTGACGCCGGCGGCTCACTCGACGGGATCCACACGCTCACCACCGGAGGCCAGGCGCTCGACGTCCCCGACCACTCCAAGACCCAGGGCACCCAGCTCGTCACCTGGACCGCCAACGGCGGCACC
This sequence comes from Kitasatospora sp. NPDC001603, assembly GCF_040298365.1. Lineage (NCBI taxonomy): Bacteria > Bacillati > Actinomycetota > Actinomycetes > Kitasatosporales > Streptomycetaceae > Kitasatospora > Kitasatospora sp. NPDC001603. Next base: position 76,564 of record NZ_JBEPAA010000002.1, on the reverse strand, counting down.
AACCAGAGCTGGACCTTCGCCCGGCAGTCCGACGGCAGCTACCGGCTCACCAACCGCGAGTCCGCGCTCTGCCTGGACGACAGCGGCGGCTCCACCGCGGCCGGCAACCCGATCATCCAGTGGGCCTGCACGGGCGCGACCAACCAGCGCTGGATCCTCACCCCGGTGAGCGGCGGCTACACCGTCGCCTCGAAGGCGAGCGGCCTGCTCCTCACCACCGCCGGCACCGCCAACGGCGCCCTGGTGACCCAGCAGCCGGACACCGGGTCCGCCCGGCAGATCTGGTCCGTCAACTAGGGCTGGTCCGCCGGGGCTCCGGCCCCGCGGGCGGCAGCCTGCGGGGCCGGAGCCGGAGCGGCGTCGGCACACCGGCGAGGACGACGGCGGTGCCCACCCCCACGCGTGCACCAGGAGGCCCACGACATGATCCAGGACACCCGGCCGCCGGCGGCCCTCCTGGCGGAACAGCGCCGCCGGCTGATCCACACCAGTGTGCGGGAGCACGGCACCGCCGTCACCGGCCAGCTCGCCCACGAGTTCGGCGTCTCCGCCGCCACCGTCCGGCGTGACCTGTGCGCGCTCGCCGAGCAGGGCCTGCTGCACCGGACCCGCGGTGGAGCCGTCCGCTCCGAGGCCGCCCGGGGCGGGGGCGGACGCCGGGTTCCGCCGGACACCGGCCCGCTGCCGAACCTCGACGTGCTCGCCCGGGCCGCCGCCGCGCTGGTCCGGCCGGGCGACGTCGTCGGCCTCGGCGCCGGCCCGGCGGCCTACGCCGTCGCCCGGCACCTGACCGCCGTGGACCACCTGGCGGTCGTCACCAACTCCCTCCGGATCGCCCGGGTCTTCACCCACCCCGACGGTCCGCCCGGGGTGGCCCCGACCGCCGCCGTCACGCTCACCGGCGGCCTCCGGACGGCCTCCGGCGCCCTGGTGGGCCCGATCGCCGACCAGGCCGTCCGCTCGACCCGGCTGGACCTCCTCCTCCTCGACTGCCGCGGGATCACCCGCCGGGGCGACCTGACCCTCGCCGACCTCACCGAGGCGGCCACCCAGCGGGCCTTCCTGCACGCCGCCCGCCGGGTGGTGCTCGTCGCCGACCGCTCCAGGTGGAGCAGCGGCGGGCTGGCCGTCTTCGGCAGCCTGGACCAGGTCGACGTCCTGGTCACCGGCACCGACCTGCCCGCCGCCCAGCGGGCGGCCGCCGCCAGACGGGTGGGCACGCTGCTCGTGGTCGACGCCGCCGGAGGCGCGTCCGCCGTCCGGCGCTGAGCGGAAGGCACCGGGGCGCGGAACGCGGGGCACCGGCCCGGCTCCCCCCTCGGGAGCCGGGCCGGTGCCGCCGGGTCGGGGCGGTCGGGACACTCAGGCGACGAGCTTGATCACCGCCTCGGCCGCAGCCTTGCCCGCCGCGGAGACGATCGCCTTCACCAGGTCGCCCAGGGCTCCCGTGACGCCGGCCGCGAGGGTGTCGGTGCCGTCCAGGGTGGCCTTGAAGGTGCCGTTGAGGATGCCGTCCCACTTGGCGGTGATCTGCGGGTTGTTGCCGACGAAGGTGAAGTCGTCGTTGCGGTCCGGGGTGCCGAACGGCAGTCCGGCGACGGTCCCCTCGGTGTGGCCGGAGCGCTGGAAGGTGAACACCGTGCCGTCCGGCGTCATGACGGCGGCCGAGATGGTGTAGTCGATGTTGTCGAAGCCGCTGTCGTGGGCGTGCGTGGTGAACGAGTAGAACCCGTCCTGCCGCATCACGACGTGCGCCGAGCCTCCGACGGCGATGTCGGTCGTGACGTCCTGGTCGAAGTTCTTGCTCGACGTGTCGTACCAGAAGTGGTCCCGGACGGAGGCGTCACCGCCGACGAACCACAGCTCCATGCTCCCGGGGATCCGCGAGACGGCCGCGACCCCACTGGTGATCGAGGCGCTGCCGGGGCCCGACAGCTCGAAGCCCTGCCAGGTGGCGCCCTCGTACCAGTACCGGTCCTGCACCGAGCCGTTGGCGCCGACGAACCACACCTCCATGCTGCCGGGGACCCGCGAGACCGCCGCGATGCCGGTGTGGGTGGAGGCGCTGCCGGCCGGGGCCAGCTCGAAGCCCTGCCAGGCGGCGCCCTCGTACCAGTACCGGTCCTGCACCGACCCGTTGGGCCCGACGAACCACACCTCCATGCTCCCGGGGATCCGGGAGACGGCCGCGACGCCGCCGGTACTGGCCGCGCTGCCGGGGCCCGAGAGTTCGAAGCCCTGCCAGGCGGCGCCCTCGTACCAGTAGCGGTCCTGGACGGAGCCGTTGGCGCCGACGAAGAAGACCTCCATGCTGCCCGGGATCCGCGACACCGCCGCGATCCCGCCGGTGGGGGCGGCGCTGCCGGGGCCCGACAGCTCGAAGCCCTGCCAGGCGGCGCCCTCGTACCAGTACCGGTCCTGCACCGACCCGTTGGCGCCGACGAAGAAGACCTCCATGCTGCCCGGGATCCGCGACACCGCCGCGATCCCGCCGGTGGGGGCGGCGCTGCCGGGGCCCGACAG